>JAHEZA010000002.1:16711-23414 GCA_023251335.1 Chitinophagaceae bacterium
GTGATTCTTCAAAATAAAATAGCCACAGACCATATCAACCTGATGTTTTAAAAAACCTCTTAGATTTCATTTCTAAGAGCTTGCTGATATCATCCAATAGTAAACAAACATATATGGAAGATTTTCATTTTTTTATACAAAGATTCAGTGGTCTGTGGCTAAAAAATTAAGCCGAAGCTTTGCCTCCAATTAATAGAAGTTCATTTACATGTACCTCAGTGGAGTATTTTTTAGTACCGTCTTTGTCCGTGTAATTATTATTGATCAGTTTCCCATCAATAGCTACCTCGGTTCCTTTAACTAAATATTTTTCCACCAGGTCGGCCACCTTGCCCCAGGCTATCAAATTGTGCCATTGGGTTTCTGTTACTTTTTCGCCGCTAGCGTTTTTGTACACTTCGTTGGTGGCCATGGAAAAGCGGGCCATTTTTTTACCATTTTTGGTTTCGCGGATTTCAGGAGCGTTTCCTAAATTGCCAATGAGTTGAACTCTGTTTTTTAATGCATACATAACTTTGAGATTTGTGCCTGCCGTTATCCGGCAAACGGTTTTTAAATTTTATTTATTTCAATTGACGATTCAATTCGTTTGTTTCATCAACACCGCAAAGATGCACCGGCCAAAAAGCGTTATTCGGTTTTTAGTCGTTTATAGTTGGATATAACCGTTTGTAAACGATTGTACGTAACAATAATTATTGTATCTTCCCTTTTCAAAATCAATACCAATCAGCATGACAGCCGAAATTACAACTGCCAAATGCCTCGCGTGTGACAAGGCTTTAAAAGGCCGCACCGATAAAAAATTTTGCGATGATTATTGCCGGAACAATTATAATAACCAGTTAAAAGGAGCTAAAAACAACGTGGTCAGGAATATTAATAATGCCTTGGGGAAAAACAGAAGGGTGCTCGAAAGTTGTTTCAAATCCGGCGAAGAAATTGCAAAAACTACCAAAGAAAAACTGCTTGAAAAAGGGTTTCAGTTCAAATACATGACACACACTTATACCAACAAAAAAGGAAACGTTTATTTTTTCTGTTACGATTTAGGCTATATGCCGCTGGAGAACGACTGGTATCTATTGGTAAAAAGAAAGGAAGCTTCCGCGCCTTCCGAAGGAGTGAATTAAAATAGAAATGTTTAAAATTTGTTGATTTACTAAAGTGAGCTGAAATGTAGCTGATGTCTCATTCATCAATAAAGTCAAAAATATTTTTAAGTCAGGCAGTGAACAAACAAATTCCCGGGATTCTTATTTTTCAGAAATAATCCTAAAATCGTTTGAATGAAAAAATGGATTATTTATTCGTTTACTGCTCCAATTTTTCGTTCCATATTTTCCAGCTTTCTTCCGCTTGAATGGCCAGCATGTTTTCCCCATTTTCTATTGAAGCACCTTGCTTTTCTGCACGGGAAAGAAACAACGTTTTTGGTGGGTTGTAAACGAGGTCAAAAAAATAATGTTTGTCTGTGATAAACTGATAAGGTAAATCAGGACATTCATCAATATTGGGTGAGGTGCCAACCGGAGTCGTATTGATTACGATTTGAAATTCTTTCATCACCGCTTCATTTATTTCATCGTAAGAAATGACAGAAGATAATTCATTTTTTCTACGGCTTACTTTTAAAAAATCAATATTCAATTTCTGAAGCACGAATGCGACCGCGTTAGAAGCGCCGCCTGTGCCTAACACAAGTGCCTTTTTATGATACGGTTTTAAATGAGATGTGAACGACTGTTCGAAACCCGCTATATCCGTGTTATATCCTATCCATTTGCCATTGTCAATTTTGATGCAATTACAGGCGTTCACTTGTTGACATTCATCCGTTAATTCATCCAGGAAGGGGATAATTTCCGTTTTATAAGGAATGGTAATGTTAAGTCCTTTTATCTCCGGATTTTTCTTGAGAGCCGGAATCTCTTGTTTCATATCTTTCAATTCAAAATTGAGATATTGGCAATTGGTTATTTGCTCCGTTTTAAATTTTTCAGAAAAATATCGGGCCGAAAATGAATGGTGTAATGTCTTACCTATCAAACCATAAACTTTCATGACACGGTTTCTTTATCCAGATAAAGGTTAAAGGTATCGCCCCGAAGGCCAATACGCATGGCCTCAAGCGGAATTATTTCCGAAGGAGCAATGTTACCAAGGTTGGCATTGCAGCCTACCAACTCCAAAAAATAAAGCTGCTGCGCTTTTTGGGGCGCTTCCCAGAGAATTTTTTCCGCCGGTATCTTCGTTAAAATTTCATTTACCAGGCCCTGCCGAACCTCTCCACTATCGCGGTATAAACCCACATTTCCTGCCTCTCTCGCTTCTGCAATTACATACGAAGCTCCGGCCTCTAATTCTGCCTGCATTTGTTCTATCCATTTATACGGGGGCATAATATTAGCAGCATCCTTACTTCCTACTTCACTCAATACAATTCCGTGTTTAGTTAATTTTTCTATATAGCCACATTTCTCCGTGTGTGGAATAGTAATAGAGCCATCACTTACTTCCATATAAGTAATTTTGAAATCTTTGCAGAGTTGTATATAATCATTAAATTGATTACGAATCAGAAAAGCTTCAAATAAGGTACCACCAAAATAAACCGGGATATCTAAAGACTGGTATAAGTCGATTTTTTCACGCAGGTTGGGAGTTACGTAAGCCGTTCCAAACCCAAGCTTTATGATATCAATATGCGGATGTGCGGCGCTAATCAGGTTTTTCGCTTCTTCAAGACTGAGACCTTTATCCATGATCATTGTGATTCCGTTAGTCCTTGGTTTTTTTACTCTGTCAGGAATCTGGCTAAGTTTAAAATTCATATTTAATTTTTAAGATGCGCAAAGATAGTTTGGTAAAAACAAAAGTGAGGTAAAATGGCAATTTAGAGGAAATATTTTAATGTTATTTTTTCTTTTTTTGTGAATTCTTATAGTTGCTTATCATTTCAGACACTGATGAATGCTGCAATAAGGAAGCATCTAAATCAATAAATTGCCTGGTCAGGCTCGGATTGGTTTCAAGACCGAGTTGCAATTGGAGCAAGGCCTCTTTAGATTTGCCCATGGCAAAAAGCACAGCAGATTTATAATAAATGAACAACGGTTTATTTTCCGTACTTTTTTGGGCGTTATAAATTTGTTCGAGTGCTTCTTCATAAAACTCTGCATCAAAAAGACATTTTATCAGTTCTTTCCATCCTTTCACGTTTTTCGGTCTTGCCTTAATGAATTGAGTAAAATGTACTACGGCATCTTTTATATGCCCTAATTGAACATGGCATTGCGCAATGGCGAAATGATAATCCGGTTGAGACCTGTTTATGCTCATCGCATTTTCAATGTTTTTCACAGCACTCTCCCAATATCCCTCCTCCATATAAGTGGCGGCAATTTTATAGTATAACCGGCTTTCTGAAGCATTCAGGTGCACAGCTTTTCTGTAATGAAATCTTGCCTGCGCAGGATTTCTTAATTTCTCGTAGCAGTAGCCTATTGCTTCATAAATAATGTCTTCGGGCATAGATAATTCCAGTACTTTCTGAAGCGCTTCAATTGCATCACGATATTTTCTCAATCTCAAGTAGGCGTCTCCAAGATTACGGTACGCATAATCAAATTTTTCATCAATAGCTATCGCATACAGGTAGGCATCTATTGATTTCTCGTATAATTTTAATCCCTGGTAAGCCGTTCCCAGGTTAAACCAAGCCAGTTGTGAATACGGGTGCTCATCGATAATATGTTCATGAATTTTAATACTTTCCTCATTTTTTCCCGTATAATCCGCCCAAAAACAAATTTTATACAAGGCTTCTTCATTGGTGGGCTCTTGCTCGAGAATCAGTTGCAGACAATTAAATACCCTGTCAAAATTTTCATAGTCGTCATATACATCAGCAAGCTCAAAAAGCAATTCAATCCTGTCTTCACCATCAAAAATAGCAATTGCTTCTTCCAATAAGTTTGCCGCCTTTTCCTGGAAATCCAGGGCCAGGTAGGCATCCGTTTTTAGAATATACAGGTTAATGTCATTACTATCCAAGACTTCGGCTTTTTCCAGGTAAGATAGGCCTTCATAATAGTTTTGAGTAGCGATAAGGATATCTGCTTTTCTTATATAAAGAGAAGAGGAATAGGGAAATTGTTCGAGAGCAAAATTGACTGCTTCAAGAGCTGAGGAAAGTTTATCATTATCGTCGAAATAGTCTATCAAGCGCAGGAAGGACTCCTCTTCAATAAAGCTGAATTGCTTACCGTTTTTAAGATTATTATACTTTTTCAGCAACTCGTTCATTTCGTCTCTGTCTTTCCAATACTGGTTGTCTTTCATATTGTAATCTTATTCTACAAAGTAAGGTTATTTTTAAAATAAAACCTGCTCCGTTCCGTTTTTACTTTTTGGAAAGAAAAATTGTAAAAATCTTTATCTATTCAGAAAAAAATTGTATTTTTGTTAAAATTAAAATTTAATTAAGAATTCACAAAATGACAAAGTATTCCAAGATAACATCAGTTTTATTACTTGTGTGTGGAGTATGTCTTTTTGCTTTTGCGGATAGGGGTGGTTTCGTAAAAAAGAATAAAACTCCCTTAAATATAAAAACAAATGGAACTTTAAAGAATTCCATTCCATTTAATTTGAAGTCAGGACTTTCGTTTCGCGGTAGTTTCCTGGCAAATGAAAAGCAAATTGGAAACAGTATAGTAAGCGACGCGTATATTTCTTATAAAAAAGGAAACACTGTTTATATAGTACCCTACAAACAAAAGGTATTCATTCCTCAATACAGTCAACAAGATGGCTATAAATTAATTATTCGCGGAAGAAAATAATTGTTTTCATTTATTACTTTTAGATATAGAAAGACCTGCAGGAATGTAGGTTTTTCTATATCATAACAATCTTCTCCTAAATGCATTTTGCGATTGCTACTTCAATTGTAAAAATGTTCGGGGAAAATCTATTTTGATTTTGTTTCATCATAAGTAAGCACTCTATATCCAGATGTTGGCACTTCAAACAGCGAAGCCGAAACTGAAGTGTAATTTATTTTAGATAGTGTAAATTTCAGTTTCATTTTGCCCGATTGCATCTCATATTGAACGGGTAATCCGGGCAGTGTTTTAAACTGAGCATCATAAGATTTATTAGCCGGGATGACTTCATCTGTATAAAAAACAATAAAACTGGTTCCGTTCTTTAATTTAGCTATTGCTTTTTTGCATTTGAATCCCGCTATAGTAGCGGTTTCATTCGTATTTTCAAAGACGATGCCATCGTACTTTTTAGTGTTCTCCTCCCAATTCACTGCGCTTAGTGTAATCATCAGTTTTTGTTCGCTATAATCTTTTAGGATTACTCCTGTTCCTTTCGACGCGTCATAAATAATGGCTTCGCGCCCAAGGCTGCTGACCAATTCTGACCTGCTTTTAGTCCCTTTTAAATAAATCGTAGTCGTAGCTCCATCAAGCATGTCAGCCATCTTAGGCTCTCCAGTCCCTGTTTCCACAGACATATTATATACGAGAGAGCCTTCACTTAAAGTCTTTTGACCAAAAGAATATAATCCGACAAATGAAAGACAAAAAATAATTATCCGTGATTTAATTTTCATACTGATAAAAGCAATTAAAAAATAATTTCAATTTCATTAGATAACAATATCTCTAAAATAGTTGCAGCGCTTATCTATTTCTTTTTCTTCAACGTATCACTTTTTTCCTTCATGCTCTTGAGTTTCGCGTTAGATTCCTGCATGGCCGTGACTCGCTCCTGCCATTTACTTTGAGTCTTTGGTTTCTTTTTGTTTTCCTGCAACTGGGCCATTATCTTATCATGGTCAATAATGTATTTTTGAATCACCAGTTGGATAAGCAGCGTAATGGTATTGGAAACAGTATAATACCAGGTAAGGGCCGCCGGCATCCGGTTAAACACCCCGATCAACACGACAGGGAAAATAAAAGGAAGGTATTTCATAACAGGATTGCTATTATCCTGCATATTACTCATCCCATATAATGAAATCAGCATACTGGTGATAGCAGCAGTAATCGTAAATAAGCTGACATGACTCCCATAAAAAGGAATATTGAACGGAATGTTATAGATAGAATCATAAGTTGACAAATCTTTGGCCCACCAAAAACTCTGCTGACGCAAAGCGATATTTGAATTAAAGAAATCGTACAAGGCAAAAAATATCGGAACCTGAAACAATGCCGGGATACAACCACCCAAAGGATTGACGCCCGCACTTTTGTATAATTTCATTTGTTCCATACCAAAAGCCTGCTTGTCATCTTTAAATTTCGCCTTTAATGTTTCCAGTTCAGGTTTCAGTAATTTCATTTTCGCTCCGCTCAAATAACTTTGGTACGTAAGTGGAGAAATAAGTAACCTGATAATGATAGTAAGCAGCGCAATAACTAATCCATAGCTCGCCATTTTGCTGGAAAGAAAATTAAATACCGGCATGATAAAACCCCTGTTGATGTACTTAACAAACGCGAGAATACCACTTCCCAATGGTACCATATTGAACATTTGATTTCCATAAGACTTCAGAATCTTATAATTAGTAGGGCCGTAAAAAAGTTCCATTGGAATAACGGCTTCACTCGTTTGTGGCACATCTAATTTTAAATTAGCCGTGGCCTCCGCAATAATATGCAATGAAGTATCTTTT
>JAHEZA010000581.1 GCA_023251335.1 Chitinophagaceae bacterium
ATGAAAAATATTTTTGGGCAAAAGGGCTATGAAAATATAACGGCTAAACTTAAAAAACAGTTAAGCGAACTGATTAAAAAATATGAAGATACTGATGCAGAAAAAATTTTGAAAACCGAATAAACAAAGATTATGATAACGACTTATTTTACCAGACGCAGACTGAAAATTTAAAGTGGATATTTAAATGTAGAAGTACGAATTATTACGCTGTTGTACTTAATTGATTTGTATTCAACAGATCATCAACAAACGGGTCTGCCCGGTTTTTTCCTTTGGTGCACGGTGAATACAAGGAGGGACTTGACTTTCAGGATGATCAATCGCCAACCTCCATAAGTGACCGAGGCCTAAGCTGATAGGGCGTGCCTTTGGTTTAGCCAGATAGTGTAAGTCAAAGAAATGTTCACTTAAAAATAATTCAAAACCTTCATCTGCTCCACGATATAGTTTTTTGAGTTCATCACGTATTTCGGGAACAAGCACTTTTTGTTGGGCTTGTGAATTTGGCAATATTTCACTCGACTCGCCATAGTAAGTACATAAAAAGGTATCGGTTGGTATAGGAGAACGATCTACATGAAAAGAATAAACATCCGTTGGAAAAAACGGGTAGGCATCATCTCTTTCATAGCACTTGATTAGATTAAGGATTGGAGATGCGCCATGAGCTTTCAACAGCTCCAAATCATTTAAATGAATTTCACGGGCAAGCTGCCCCTGTTCACTCAACTGAAGTTCACGAAGCTCCTCCGGATCAAGTACCGCTATATTTTCGTTTAGCGCTACCTTTTTAACAATCTCAGAAAAATCACCTGTTAGTTCACGAGTCCAGCAAATCGCATTAATTTCTCCATGAAAAGGCGTCGAAACAAGGTCTTGGAAATTCGTTACACAGTGAATTTGATTCTCAGCATGAGATAAATCTATCATAATGGTTCATATAAGTATAAAATCATTTGACGAAAGTAGTAATACTCAACTATTAAATTCAATACATACGATTTCTGAATTTTTTATCAAATGAAACCTTAGAATTATTGAAAGAGCAAGTGTAGCTTTAAAACCAAGCGTTCTGAAATCTGAAAAAGATAAATTTTGGACGTTTGGTTTTACCTCTTTGAAAACGATGCACCTGGGGTAATACTTATTCGCTTTTTAAAAAATACAACTCATTAAAGTGTGTTATAGTCTCTTCGAAATGATTTATGTTTTTCTCCATTTCTCTATATGAAAAGATGTCGGTAAAACATTCCAAACAATTTATTTGCAGGGAGATTATTGTACAGTTCTGCCAATTTTTCGCTTTTAATACTACTACTCTGTTATAAAGTCCATTCTTATATAATGGTTTAGATTTTGCGATATGGTCAAAATGGACAACTATTCGCAGACTATAATTAATGCGGTCGACGTTGTAAAGGGCGCCGTAGTTAAGATTGATCGCATAGCAAATAAAAATAATAAAAATATACCGGAAGGCAGCGGTTCTGGGTTTATAATATCATCTGATGGCTTTTTGTTTACTAATAGCCACGTAGTAAATAAAGCCAGGGTGATTAGGGTCGCTCTGCATGATGGAACAATATGCGATGCTGAACTCGTCGGAGAAGATATCGTAACTGACTTGGCTATTCTTAAGATTTCAGCTAATGAATTTTCATCCTCTATACTGGGAGATTCTGATAAACTAAAGGTCGGACAATTAGTAATAGCCATCGGAAATCCACTGGGATTTCAGCATACAGTTACATCCGGAATAGTAAGTGCTTTAGGTAGAACAATGCAAAGTTTCAGTGGAAATACGATAGATTCTATGATACAAACAGATGCAGCTTTAAATCCTGGTAACTCGGGAGGTCCTTTGGTAAATGCCGCAGGAGAGGTTGTAGGCGTTAATACTGCAATGATAAATGGTGCTCAAGGTTTGTGTTTTGCAGTAAGTATTAATACCGCCAAAGAAGTAGCTTCTCAATTAATGAGATTTGGCAGGGTGAAGATAGCTTTTTTAGGCATTCAAATGCAACAAATAGAGTTGGTCCCTAAATTAAGATCAATCGCCCGGGTAACTAACCACAACGCACTTTTCATCACAAAGGTGGAAATAAACAGCCCGGCCGAAAAGGCCGGCATACTAAGTGGAGATATTCTCTATTCTTTCAATGATCAGATGATTGAAACTGCCGACCAATTATTCAAATTATTGAGCAACGAGAAAATTGGGATGTTCCAATTTATAGGGGTAATAAGAAATACCTTAAAAAAGGAATTCAGGATAACACCAACAGAAAAACTGGCTGCATAATCTTTGAGCGTTTTTTAAAGCTATTAATTTATTCTCATTTCCATCGTTCAGTTTCTTGTCCATTCTCATGATCTATTCCTTTACTCAGTAGATGGCAAGTCAAGTCTGTGATAGCTTTGGCTCTATCACTAAACCCTTTATTATTTAA
>JAHEZA010000105.1 GCA_023251335.1 Chitinophagaceae bacterium
AAATAATTCCTTCATATCCTGTAAATGTTTTTAATCCAGCATTGCCTGAATAATCTCCCAGCGCTAATAAAAAAAACAGGATAGTTAATGTGGCAAATACAAATTGCAATGATTTACTGATGCGAAGCGTACCGACAAATAACAGCCCGGTAAATATGCCCCACATAACAAGGTAAGCCACCATAGCGGATTCTGATGCCGCGCCTATCCATCCCAATTTAGGCATCACAATGAGCGCTACCAGGGTAAGCCAGAACGAACCATAAGAAACGAAAGCAACGAATCCGAATGTGTTGTTCTTTTTTGACTCCATGATGCCTGCTATTATTTGGGCAATACCGCCATAAAAAATACCCATAGCAAGAATCATTGAATTCATTTCAAAAATGCCGGCATTATGCAAGTTGAGTAAAACGGTAGTAAGCCCGAATGCGAGAAGCCCCAAAGGAGCCGGGTTTGCAGAAGTGTCTTTAATAATGACGATTGATTGGTCCATAAGAATTAGTTTTAAAATTTTAAATGACAATAAAAATATTACTAAAATTTAAAATTCCTTCAAATAAAATAATAATCTCCGATAAATATTTGTTTACTGGTAATTTTTTTGGTAAGAATTTTGTTGTCTTGTTTCAAAACGGAAATCATGACAGTTACAGAAATAGCAAGCAGGCTGGCCGAACTTTGTAACCAGGGCGATTTTGAAAAAGCTCAAAAAGAATTATTCGCGGAAGATGCTATTAGCATTGAGCCTTATGCCAGCACGGGTTTTGAAAAAGAAACAAAAGGTTTATCGGCAATTTTAGAAAAGGGAAAGAAATTTAATGCTATGGTTGAAGAAACCCACAGTTGCAGCGTTTCAAATCATATACTAGCAGGAAATGCGATCGCGCTTGTGTTGACCATGGATGTTACCATGAAAGGACAGGAACGATCAAAAATTGCCGAAATTTGTGTTTATGAAGTAAAAGATGGAAAAATTATTTCGGAACAATTTTTTATGTAAAAGAGGCGTCGATAAATTTTACTGCCTTGCGCAATCTTTCTTCATAATTTCCTGAAATAATCGTCCATGGTGTGGGTTGGTTTACCATTAGGTCTTTATAAAAACAGAATAGCTTTTTCCTGATCTTCTCGTCAGGATATTCCCGTAGCGCGTCTTCCACCCATGGCAAATCCACATCGCAAAGCAAATACAAATCATATTTTCTTTCTGCAATTTGGTTTAGTATCCAGTTATGACACTTATTAAAAACATATTCGGCCCATACTTTCATTACATACATGTCGGTATCAATAAATAAGTGATGGCGTGTCAGTGGTGAGGTATCAGTGATATGTTTTGAAAATTGCTCCGCGCCGGTACCTGATAGCTGGCAACTAATATCTTCTTCCAGCTTTATCTGCCCTTTTGCCATAGTAAGCAAATCATCATACGAATATTCCGTACCGTTTTTTTCTAAATATTCTCTTGCATATTCCGGCACCCATAAGGTATTGTAATATTCAGCAAGCTTTTCACACAGTGTGCTTTTACCTGTAGATTCAGGGCCGATTACGACAATTCTTTTTATTGCTTTCATTCTTTTACTTCTTTTACTTTCAGCAAATATTCGTTCGCCCTTTTTTTCCATTCTATGAGGCCCCAGAAAGCAAAGATCAAAAGAACGATATAATACACACTTGTAAAAACATAATGCTTTACAAAATATAAGGGAATAGAAGCAATATTTGTAGCGATCCACCAATACCAACTTTCCACTTTTTTGCGCGCCATCAGCCACATACCAGTAAAAGCAGTGCTGCTTGCAAAAGCATCAGCCCATGGGATCGCGCCCGGTGCAAAATCCTTTTTCAGAAAAGAAAGTGCAAAAAATATAGCCACATAAAACGATGCGAAAAACAACAGTTCCTGTATCCATTCTTTTTTATTGCTCCAGGTGATATTCACAATATGCTCTTGCTGTTGATTTTTTTTTGCCCATAATATCCATCCGTAAACACTCATAATAGTATAATACAGATTAACACTTGCTTCGCCAAAAAGACTTCCTTTAAAACTAAGGTAGATGTAAAACGTAGTGTTGATAAGCCCTGTAGGATATACCCAAATATTCTCTTTTCTTGAAAACCATACACTTACAATTCCTGAAACCACGGCGATATATTCCAGCCAGGTAGTTTCTTTCATTCCCGCGATAAACTGGTTGTAGATTTCCGGTAAACTCAAATCAAAAATTTAGCGCCAAAAGTAAGTGATTTAAAAATCTCGCGATAGGCTATAAAGTCGCGGTCGGAGTTACCTCATTTTAAGCAATTTATAGTGAACAAATAAATAAAGACGATTTCTATTTTTAAATAAGCCTTCAATTATTTACTGCAATCATTTCGATGATTGTCCCTCCAGTTATTGCTCCTAAATAAAAATTGTTAATAAATGTTGCTTTGCTATTTATCTTTTAATTAATTGCAAAATATTTGGAGGTTTTTTAGGAAATTTGCAGTTCTAATCAAAAAATCAAAAATGACCAATACCTCCGGCACATTGTTCGATAAAGTCTGGGATGCGCACGTTGTACGCAAAATTGAAGATGGCCCTGATGTTTTTTTTATCGACAGACATTTTATCCACGAAGTTACCAGCCCTGTTGCTTTTGGTGGCTTGCAAAGCAGAGGCCTGGGAGTGATGTTTGCCAATAAAACATTTGCTACTGCAGATCACAATACACCAACCATTAACCAGCATTTGCCGGTACAGGATCCTCTTTCTGCCAACCAGTTGAAAGCGTTGGAAATGAATTCTGCCAAATATGGTATTTCGCATTGGGGATTAAATAATCCAAAAAATGGAATTGTGCATGTAGTTGGTCCCGAGAATGGAATTACGCTTCCGGGCATGACGATTGTTTGCGGAGATTCACACACATCAACGCATGGAGCCTTTGGCGCTATTGCCTTTGGTATTGGTACGTCCGAAGTAGAAATGGTTCTTGCTTCGCAATGTATTATGCAGCCAAAGCCTAAGAAAATGCGCATCAATGTATATGGAAAATTAGGAAAAGGCATTACTGCAAAAGATGTAGCGCTTTATATTATATCCAAATTAACGGCGGCAGGAGCTACAGGTTATTTTGTAGAATTTGCAGGTGAAGTTTTTGAAAATCTGAGCATGGAAGGGAGAATGACAGTTTGCAATATGAGCATCGAAATGGGAGCACGGGGTGGAATGATAGCGCCAGACCAAACCACTTTTGCTTACTTAAAAGGAAAAGATAAAGCGCCCAGGGGCGAAGCATGGGAAAAGGCGCTTGCTTACTGGAACACTTTAAAAACAGATGAAGACGCGGTATTTGATAAAGAATATAATTTTGATGCTGCCGATATCGAGCCGATGATCACATTTGGCACCAATCCGGGAATGGGCATGGGTATCAGCAAGCACATTCCTGTTTCAAAAGATACAGCGAGCGGAAATGCCAGCTACGAAAAATCATTGAATTACATGGGCTTTCATGAAGACGATGCCATGATTGGAAAGAAAGTGGATTATGTATTTATAGGAAGTTGCACCAACGGAAGAATTGAAGATTTTCGCGCTTTTGCATCTATCATAAAAGGAAGAAAAAAAGCGGAACACGTTACCGCATGGGTTGTTCCGGGTTCGCATATAGTAGAGCAACAAATAAAGGATGAAGGTATTTTAGACATCTTAACTGAAGCCGGATTTGAACTGCGCCAGCCGGGTTGCTCCGCATGCCTGGCAATGAATGATGATAAAATTCCTGCAGGAAAATATGCCGTGAGTACCAGTAACAGAAACTTTGAAGGAAGACAAGGCCCGGGTGCAAGAACAATGCTTGCAAGCCCACTTGTTGCGGCTGCGGCGGCAGTTACCGGAGTAGTGACTGACCCGAGAGAATTGCTTTAAATGCATGCCTGATTTGAGATGTCTGATAACTTAAACTAAAAATTAAAAACAACGAACTAAATAAGAATGGCTTACGATAAATTTACGGTACTTACCAGCACTGCGGTTCCAATGCCGATTGAAAATGTAGATACTGATCAGATCATTCCCGCGCGTTTTTTAAAAGCGACAGAGCGCAAAGGTTTTGGTGATAATCTTTTTCGCGACTGGAGATACAATTCAGATGAAACACCTAAAAAGGATTTTGTCTTAAATAATCCAATTTACTCGGGTAAAATATTGGTGGGTGGCAAAAATTTTGGAAGCGGCAGTAGCAGGGAACATGCGGCCTGGGCGATTTATGATTATGGTTTTCGGGCAGTGATTTCCAGCTTCTTCGCGGATATATTTAAAAATAATTCAATTAATGTTGGCATTCTTCCTGTGCAGGTAAGCGAAGAATTTTTAATAAAAATTTTTAAAGCTATTGAAACGGATCCCAAAGCGCAATTCGAGATCAATCTCCCTGATCAAACGATAACCATTCTTGCTACAGGCGAACAGCAGTCCTTCGATATTAACGGCTATAAAAAACACAACCTGATGAATGGTTTTGATGATATTGATTATCTGCAGGCTATGAAAGAAGACATCCTGTCATTTGCCCAAAAGAGTTTATATTAATTGAACTCATAACGACGTAAAATGCCCAAAAATCAGCGACACATTGAAATAATGGACACCACACTTCGCGATGGCGAACAAACGAGTGGCGTTTCATTTTCTGCTTTAGAAAAATTGACTATTGCCAAACTTTTACTAACCGAATTAAAAGTAGATCGAATTGAGATTGCTTCAGCGCGTGTATCGGAAGGCGAGTTTGACGCGGTAAAAAAGATTACAAGGTGGGCAAAGGCAAATAAATTACTGGACAGAGTAGAGGTGTTGACTTTTGTGGATGGAAATGTATCAGTTGAATGGATGATAAAAGCAGGTGCTAAGGTCATGAATCTTCTCACAAAAGGTTCTCTCAATCATTTAACCCATCAACTTAAGAAGAAGCCTGAACAACATTTTGCTGAGATTGCAGAAGTCGTAAAACTTGGTAGAAAAAAAGATATCGACTGCAACGTATATCTGGAAGACTGGAGCAACGGAATGCGCCATTCAAAAGATTATGTATTTCAATACCTTGATTTTCTTGCTACACAACCTGTGAAACGAATTATGCTTCCGGATACATTGGGTGTATTGACTCCATCTGAGTCTTACGAATTTGTTTCTGAAATTGTTCAACGATATCCAAAAATACATTTCGATTTCCACGCTCATAACGATTATGATCTCGGTACAGCGAACGTATTGGAAGCTTTAAAAGCGGGCGCATCGGGAATACATCTTACCATAAATGGAATGGGCGAGCGCGCAGGAAATGCGCCATTAGCGAGCGCCATAGCGGTAATCAATGATTTTCTGCCTGAATTGAAAACTTCCGTTGCAGAAAAATCGTTGTACAGTGTAAGTAAATTGGTGGAAACGTTTTCGGGATTTCGCATTTCAGTTAACAAGCCGGTGGTAGGTGAAAATGTGTTCACACAAACAGCAGGCATACACGCAGATGGCGATAAAAAAAATAAACTCTATTTCAGCAACCTGATGCCTGAACGCTTCGGTCGCCAACGCAAATACGCACTTGGCAAAACAAGTGGAAAAGCAAATATTGAAAACAATCTGTCGCAACTGGGTATTCATCTTTCCGATCAGGACCTTAAAAAAGTAACCCAACGAATTATAGAATTGGGCGATAGAAAAGAAATAGTCAGCCCGGCAGATCTTCCTTATATTATTTCAGACGTACTGGATAGCGTAGCCATTGAACAGAAAGTACGGATTGAAGATTATGTGCTAACGCATTCGAAAGATTTGAACCCTTCGGTTACATTAAAAATTTGTATCGAAGGAGAATCGATTGAAGAACATGCCCAGGGCGATGGACAATACGATGCTTTTATGAATGCATTAAAAAAGATTTATAAGCAAAAGAAAATCGCGCTTCCGGAACTAACTGATTATGCAGTGCGCATTCCCCCCGGTGGAAAGAGCGATGCCTTATGCGAAACAATTATTACCTGGAGGCATAATGGCCGCGAGTTTAAAACACGTGGGCTCGACAGTGACCAAACGGTCGCAGCTATTAAGTCAACTTTGAAGATGTTGAATAGTATTTGAGAAGTAAGAAAAAACTGTCGCGGCGGGTAGTAAGAAGCATATTGGCCACTACTCTTAATTCAAACCACCATGAATGAAACAGATGAAATATTAAACGCAATTAAAGCAAGCGACCGTGATAAAGTAAATCAACTCATTAATGATAATCCTGCTATCGCAGACATTAAAACTGAACAAGGAATTTCGTTATTACAATTCGCAGCATATTGTCGCAATAAATCTGCAATTGAAATTTTAAAAAATCATAAAAAAGAGGAACTTGACATTTTTGAAGCTACAAGTATTGGAGATATTGACACCGTTAGCACGTTGATTAATAAAAATTCAGAGTTAACAAATTCATTTTCAGCAGACGGATTCACACCTTTAGGTCTTGCTTCTTTTTTCGGGCAAATAGAAATTGTGAAGTTACTTCTTGCCAATGACGCAGACCCAAATATTCCTGCAAATAATCAATTTAAAGTTGCTCCAATCCATTCAGCTTGTGCTATTTCAAATTATGAGATAGCATCTCTATTAATTAAAAATGGGGCAAATGTTAATGCAAAACAAATGCAAGGAGTAACTCCTTTACATACAGCCGCACATAACGGACAAAATGAACTTGCAAAATTGCTTATCGAAAGCGGTGCAGACATCAATGCAAAAATGGATAATGGTCATACACCTTTATTTATGGCTGACGAAAAAGGTTTTAAGGAAACAGCAGAATTAATAAAACAATCGGGCGGACAATAAGCTTATTAAAATTAAAAAGACAAATGGCAAACAAAAAAATTTTAATTGTTCCCGGCGATGGTATAGGCCAGGAAGTAACAGCAGTTGGTAAAAAAGTATTAGACAAAATAGCGGCAAAGTTTGGACATACATTTACCTATGACGAAGCATTGATAGGTCATGTAGCTATCGAAGCAACAGGAAACCCTTTACCGGATGAATCTTTAGAAAAAATGCGTAAATCAGATGCTGTTTTATTTGGCGCTGTAGGGCATCCCAAATATGATAACGACCCTTCCGCTAAAATAAGACCGGAGCAAGGTTTGCTGAAAATGAGAAAAGAGTTGGGTTTATATGCCAACATTCGTCCCATTAAATTATTTGACGAACTCCTTGGAGCTTCCAGCATAAAACCGGAAATATTAAAAGGCGCGGATATTTTATTTTTCAGAGAGTTAACCGGAGATATTTATTTTGGAGAAAAAGGTAGAAAAAATAATGGCGATACGGCTTATGATGTGGCTGAATA
>JAHEZA010000582.1 GCA_023251335.1 Chitinophagaceae bacterium
GTAACCATACAGGCAGCAAGGAAACGGAACGTGTGTGACGTGAGTACAAGAAGAAGAAATATAAAAAGGCCTTTAATGGTTTCCTTAAAAGCTTTTTATTTCAAGTTAACGGTCAAGAATAAACGATTTTTTTATAGTAAAAAGACAAATAAGAGAGATTTCTATTTTTAGTTGCATACGGCATTTAGCGATAAGGAGCGGGCTGTTGACGAAAGTATTCTCCCTTGTCAGGTCGATTGTTTAATGCAGCGCTTATTCGGTTTGTCTAATGATTTTTTACTGAAATTTTTAAAATCTGTTTAATCCTTCTTAGTGCTCAGAGGCTGCACATTCACATTAAATCCCACACCAAGGCCTTTTGCTTTAGTCCATTTACCAAGGCTTGTCTTTCTATGCCATGTACCGGAATTAAATAATCCTGCCGACAGAAACAAAACGCCTCGTTCATTTCCCGATTTGCCGCCGTCAATCCATTCGAGGGAAATTAATACATCTTTTTCCAATATAATTTTATGGCTACTCAGGTCTGTATGATAAAGTCCTGGCTGGTTGCTAACATGAACCAAAATATTATTCGATAATATATTTTCAAAAGGTCTTCCGTTTTTTAGCGAATAGATATTTAGTCTAAAAACTGCTGAATCAAGATGATTTTCAGAAACATTAAAATCAAAAGATTTTAGTAAACTTGGTCTTTTACCAGCTTTTATTACTATCCCCAATTCTGAACCCAAAAACTTAAGGGGTAATCCAATATTAAAAAAGTGTGAAGTAGTTGTATTTCCAAGCGTTCGCGCCGGTAAATTCCTGGTAGTTATCACCACCTCCTTCAAAGTGGTTTCTTTTGGTTTCATTTCTATCATCGCAATTGAATGATCCTTTTCATAATTTATTAAGACATAATTTCTACTTTCATATCCTATCATTGACACTTCGATGGTATCATTGAGACTTGCAGCGATTTGAAAACTTCCATCCACTTGTGAAACTGTTCCGATATTTTTGTTTGGGATACCCAGGTTTACGTATGCTATGGGTTGTTTTGTTGTTGCATCAATCACCTTTCCGGTAACCACAGAAGTATTTTTATATTTAATTGCCGGAACAGGATAAGAAGAATCAGCCAGGTGGGTTTTGTATAATTTATTTTCTATTTCTGTAAACTGTTGATTGCTTTCATTTAGATATTGCTTAAAAAAATTGATAGCGCAGGAAATGACTGTATTATAGAAAGCAGCACATTTTATTGTGCCTTCTTTATTATCTAAAGCAAGTGATGGAATCACCGAAAAATCTTCATGAGTTGCTTTCGCAAAATGTAAATATTTTGTTTCATTCTTCAAAAGAGGCGACATATTGTAAATTGAATCAGCGGGTTCTTCATCTTGCTTGTGTCCACTTTCTAAATAAGCATAAGCCGCCTCAATCGTGCCGGGATGAAAATGAGTTGATTTTCTAAGCTCATTAAAGTCATTATTTTCAGTATCTGACTGGCGATAATAAAACATCTCTGAACCATCAAGGGAAAGAAGTGCCTTTATTTTTTTATCATTCATTGCCATAATTACAGAAGCCAGGCCACCCCAGCTATAACCAACACAACCAATTTTTGTTGAATCGATATTATCAGCAGTTCTAAGTAAATATTGCTGCGTAAAAGTTCCATCATTTGCCTGCTCTATCAGATCTTCCGGTTTGGTAGTCATATTTCCGGGATACCTGCCAACAGAAGTAATGCAGGCAACCACAAAACCGTGACTTGCCAGTTGCTCAAACAACGGAATATTTTCATAACTCATGCCGTTGTAGGCGCATTGATATACAATCAGGGGAAATTGTTTTTTTACCGGCGTAGCATCTTTATAACTATTTGTTTTAAGATGGATCAATTTCGCGCTGTCGGTAATTTGCAGATTTACGTTTATGTATTGCAGTAATTGTGAAGTCAGGTCTTTATAAATAGTATCATTCTGAAACCTGTTTGAACGCTCCTGTAATAGATTTGCGAAGTGCAGATATTTCATTGGAGCATCGCCAGGCTTATGAGAAACTGACGGATACCAAAGGTCTATTTCAACAGGCCTGAAATGAAGGGAATCAGTTACGGTAGTTTTGGGTTTATAAATCCTTGAAGTATCAATAATGCGAATGGTTTTATAACCAATATTATAAGTTCCGGAATTTTCTTTTTGGCCGCTTGCATAAGCCCACATTGATAAAGTTGCGACTAATAATAATAGCTTCATTTTAATATCTCGATCTTGTTATAACATAACAAATGCAGAAATTAAGAAAAGAGTTGCCTGCCATCCCAGCCTGTCGCATTTTCGCTGCCTATTCTTAAAGCAAAATTTATTTTTCTTAAATTCCCGTTTTGTCAATGCAGTTTGCAGCAATTCCCAACTTTCATCAGAAAATTGGTTAAGTGAACAAATGTATTTTAACA
>JAHEZA010000106.1 GCA_023251335.1 Chitinophagaceae bacterium
TCATTTTTTCTTAACAACAATTCAATTTTAATTGAACTAATTGCTTTTTCATTATGAAATATATTTCTATTTCCTTTTTCCTTTTTTTCTTTCTTGTAAATCATGCGTTCGGCGGAGGTATTATCCATCCAAAAATTAAATGGGCTTTTAAAACGCAGGGGCCTGTAAGGGCTTCATCAGTAATATCAGATGGAAGCATTTATTTCGGAAGCACAGATGGATTTTTGTATGCCCTCAATAAAGAAGATGGCTCACTCTTATGGAAATTACAGACACAGGGCGCCATCACCGCTTCGCCGGCAGTGGCCGGCACTTCAGTATTTATCGTGAGCCGCGATCATTATCTCTATTCGATTAATAAATATTCAGGAAAATTAAACTGGAAGTTTAAAACCGGCCAGGAGCTGCCTGCTGCCTACGGCGGTTGGGATTATTTTATGGCCGCGCCCGTTGTAAAAGAAAACCACGTATTGTTGGGCGCGGGAGATGGCTGTGTTTATTTTTTGAATGTAAACGATGGAAAACTGGTATGGAAATTTAAAACAAAGGGCCGGATCAGGGCAACGCCGCTTATTGATAAAGAGGTGGTTTACCAGCCCTCCAATGATGGATTTCTGTATGCTTTAAATCTCCAAAATGGAAAGCTGTTATGGAAATTTGCAACAAAAGGAGTAGGGTATAACTCGAAGGATTTTGGCTTTGACCGAATTTCGATTTTTGCGCAGCCTGTGATAAAAAACAATTTGCTGATATTGGCTTCACGTGACGGAAATGTATATGCAATAGATATAAAATCACGCCACGAAAAATGGACCTTTAATTATGGCACCACATGGGCCATGGGTATTGCCGTGTCAGAAGATATTGTTTTGGTCAACTGGTCTACCAATAATTTTACTTGCGCGATAGACCTTTACACTGGAAAAGAAAGATGGAAATTTGAATGTGGCGCACATAATTATACCACGCCTCTAATTATTGATTCAACAATGTATATCGGTTCTGCCGATGGAAAGGTGTACGGACTAAATAAAAATACCGGCGAAAAGGAATGGGATTATGTTGTTGGAAAAGAAGTGTATTCGTCACTTAAGTGTGATTCAAACACGCTCTATTTTGGAAGCGACAATGGATATTTTTATGCACTGGGAGAAGGGCAACCTGTTTATAAAGCCGTATTTGAACCGCCGCATCCCGAAGGCAATTTGAAATACTATATTGCGGATTCGCTACTAAGCCCTTACCTCGTCAACAAAGGATTTCAACAGCTTGATTCCGCCGGGCTTTATCAATTTATTTCGGCGAGGATTGCTGATGGCAAACCAAGTGTGATTGTTTTTTCTTTATTTCTTATTCCAAAAAATATTATAGGAAATGATCCCGCTAAAGGAATGATCAGGCAATATTTAAATAACGGTGGGAAAATTGTTTGGCTGGGCGATCCTCCCAATAATTTTGCACCTGATGACTCTGGAAATGTGAGGCCAGATGCGAGCGCAGGTGAAGCGTTGTTAGGTGTTCATTTTATTCGTTCAGATGATTCCGGTAATTTTTTTAGCCGCTCTACCCAGGAGGGCATGAACATGGGATTGCCTGAATGGCTCACTACCACTGCGGCCCCGGTTGAAGCTAAGAATGTAATTCCTCTTGCGTATGACGAATACGGACGTGTAAGCGCATGGATTAAAAAATTCAATTCAAGGCCAGGCTCAGGATGGGTTTCATGCCGTAGCTGGTCGTGGAATGTTCCTATAAAACGCGAGGATCTGAAATTAATTGATCACCTGGCAACTTATGGGCTGGAGTAATTTGAATGCATCGTAAAATCAGGGTGTATAACCTCATAACTCAGGAAGTTAGTTGAATGATTTTGTTCAAGCCGGAGATTTTTATCACATAAAATAATCCTGTTAATATCAACAAATAATTTGCTAACAGCATTTTATATTTCTTGTATTTTTTAAAATTTAAGACGGGCATAGTAAACCGACAAAAAAACCCGATTTTATTTTACTTTACTTTTTCAAAGGCATATATACACGTTACGCAGATCCAGTCTGCAAATATGCGGGAAAATATTGTTTTAATTTTACAGAAACAAAAAACATATCAGAAAATCCAGGTTAACGCAACTGCTGATAGGAGCGTTGAGATTGATAAATTTGCAACCAAAGTATTTTTAAGATCCAGCCCATCCGAAAACATGAGTTGACCATATCAAATTGGTTTTAAATCTTTTTGTTAATTTTTTTTCTTTCAACTATTTATCAGGTAAATTATAACTCAGTCTGCATTAAGGCGCTCCAAACCGGATAGGATAGCGATTTGGGTATTCTCTGCCCGATGATTAGTAACTATTTCCACAAATACTAAGACTATGGTTTTGAAACACGATGAAACATATTGGTATGCTTCTTGAAAATTATATATTGATTTATTATTCACTAAAAAAATTATTAATTTATGGAAACAATCACCGAAAAAACCGTTGAAACCTTAAACGATTTAATCATTATCAACAATGACCGTTTAGAAGGTTATCAAAAAGCTATGGATCAAACAGACGATTTAGATTTAAAAGCTCTGTTTACCATGCTGAGCATGCAAAGTAAAGTCAATAATGTATCTTTAAGATCATTGGTGCCTGCAGGAGAAGAAACACCCGACAGAGATGAAACACGCCTTTCAGGAAAATTTTATCGTGCGTGGATGGATGTTAAAAACGCCTTGAGTTCTAATGATCGAAAAAACGTGCTATCATCATGCGAAAAGGGAGAAGATGTTGCAAAAAAAGCATACGAAAATGCGCTGGCCGATAGTGACGAACTATCACCCGATGCTGTAGCAACCATCCAAAAGCAATATGATGAAATATTGGAAGCACACGACAAGATGAAAAACTTAAGAGACAATGCTTAGGTGCTATTGAATTGAAAAAAACGCTTCTTAAAGGAGCGTTTTTTTTAAGTATAATTAGATAATTGAAGACACAACCAACAAATCAATTCCCAATATTCGCATGCTGAGCGCCGCGAGATAGGAAAAAAGCCTCAAGATGTCTGCCCGCGCACCTCGCATGTAACATGGAAGCCTCACGAAGGAAGACCAGACCCGGTGAGAACGGAATGCTTGTTTAACGTTGTGGGGTGCTCACTTGTCCAATTTTGGTTTTTTTGCAACACCCGAAAGGCAAATTATTTTTTCCATTAATGATCTTGGCGAAAGGCTACCCGCTCCAGGGGAATGGGATGTTAAACAGATCGTGGCAAGTTTTATGATCAGCGCGCACTGAACTCAACTTTACGCGTCATGCAAAACCAGCAGCGGTAAATGCGTATATGAAGCCATCTCTCTTGTATAGTGCTTTTGAATAAGATGTCCTGAATCGCGGGCAATCATGGCTAGCAGGCCGGTGTCATTTTTTTTGTCAAGGTAATAATTAATTCCGTCTATCACGTTACTACTGAAGATGGTCATCCGTTGACTTTTGATCTCAGGTTCGAAAACAGAAAGAAGGAATTCACGCTCCAATCTTTTCTCATCCGGGAGCCTGGTATTTTCCGGCCTCACACTTAATACTCTTACTTTTGGATCAACAATCAACAAGGCTATTTCTTTAAGAATATCGAGAGATCCTTCATTTTCTAATAAATCAAGATCAGTCGCCAAAACAATTCTGTTTTTTCCTTTTTTGAGAAAATCTGCAAACCGTGCCACTTCCGGAATTACAAAGACAGGAACTGTGGTCCCCGCTATCACGTTCACTGTATTGCTCCCAATAAAGATTTTTTTCAAACCATTTGCTCCTTTCGTACCCATTACAATCAGATCAGGCTGCTGAACTGCTATTATTTTTTTCAACGTGGCGATTAAATCACCGTGTGCCAGAAACGATTCGCAGATTAACTCAGATCCTAAGGATTTTCTCAAATGTGATTCCAGCATTTCCATGTTATTCTTTGCAATATCTTCATCTCCATCTTTCTGCAGTACATTCACTATAAAGAGACGGGCCGAAGATCTTTTTGCTAACTCTGCAGCAAATAAAACAGCGTTTGATGATATAGCAGAGAAATCAACAGGAGCAATAATTGTTTTCATAATATAATTTTGTTTCTTAGTAAACGTCTTAAGCAATGAATGTTGGGCTTAAGAAGATTGCAAAAATATCGTTTATATGGCATGCACGAACATCCAATTGAGACACTTTTAAAATCAAAAGTACCGAGGCTTTATTACAAACAAGTAATATTATAATTTATATTTTCTACTGATAACTAATTCTACGAATTTTCTCAATGCGTCTTTCTTATTCAGCGTCTATGGGTTCCCAAAGTTCAATTTTGTTGCCTTCTACGTCAATGATATGAACAAATTTTCCGTAATCATAAGTTTCTATTTTGTCAACGATTGTTACTCCTTCTTTTCTTAGATCTTCAACAAGTGCTTCAAGATTTTCAACTCTGTAATTTATCATAAAGTCTTTTGCAGAAGGTTCAAAATATTTTGTTGTCTCCGCAAACGGACTCCATTGCGTGGAACCTTTTTTCGTTGAGTCTGATGATTCTCTCCATTCAAAAGTTGCACCATACTCGTTAGTGTTTAACCCAAGATGAGTCTTATACCATTCCTTCATTTTGTTGGGGTCTTGACATTTAAAAAAGATGCCGCCAATTCCTGTTACTTTTTTCATGTTATTAGTGTTATTTTTTGTGATACTTGTTTTGAAAGCGAACCCAAGATCGCGCAAATAAAGCCCTTAGCTTCCCTTGCTGATTTTATTTTAGCTCCCATTGCCTTTAAATATTCTCCATTATTCATTGCTTAAATTTTAGCGGTTAATGCTCTATTTTAATGAACCATTACAATTAGTTAATACAGCGTATCCCACCAGTCAACCACATCCAAATTTATATAAAGTAAAATCCTGGGCGAGTGGATTCCAATTCTGTGGCAGCAGTTCTTCAATTTTATTGATGGGATGATTACTGATCCGGCGCAAAACATCTTGCAGCCAGATGAAAGGACTTATGCCATTAAGTTTGCAGGTACCCAGGAAAGAATAAAGCATGGCGCTACGCTGAGCGGCTTCGTGGCTGCCGGCAAATAAATAATTCTTTCTACCGATGGCCACAGGACGGATGCTGTTTTCTACCGGGTTATTATCAATGTTTAATTTTCCATCGCTTGCATAGATCGTAAGCTCCGGCCACCTTTCAATGCTATAACCAAGGGCTTTGCCAATCGTGCTTTTGGGAAGCGTGGTGATGTAAGTTTCTTTCATCCACTTTCCTAATGATTCCAGTATTGGCACCGCTTCTGCCTGGCGCAACGTAAAGATTTCATCAGCAGTTAATTGCTGCTATTTTGCTTTTCGTTTTATCCAATAGAGTAATCCAATTTGCTCCAGAGCATATTCTGCAATGGCGGGATTATTTTCCTTTGCTTCAAAAAATTTACGCCTCGCATGAGCCATGCAATGAAGCACGGTGATCTCTTTATTTTCTTTAAAAATATCATACACACCGTAACCGTCGGTTTGAAGATAACCGCTAAAATCTTTCAGCATTTCACTTGGGCCTTCTCTTCCTCTTCCCTGGCGGTAATCGAACCATACAAGGTTATCTGTGCTGTTGTGATATACCCAATAAAATCCGCGATGTACTGAGCCTGCCGAAGTTCCCTTTTTATTCTTATCCAATACTTTTAGAGGTGTTTCATCAGCATGTAAATAATGGCTGCCCGTAACGATCTTTTTGAGTGCTTCACCTAAAGGATCCAAAAGCGCACAACCATTTTTTATCCAGTCACTAATGGTGCTGTAGGCTATATCAACTCCTTCTCTTTTAAAACGTTGTTCCTGGCGGTAAAGCGGAAGATGATCCACATATTTATCAATGATTATTTGAGCCAGCAAACCTGCTCCTGCTATGGCTTTTGGCAAAGGACGATCAATCATTGGTGCGATGATAATAGCAGTATTGTCAGCCTTCACATACTTAGGGCGTACGTACCGGTTTACAAATAATTTACCTGCCTCATATTCCAGCTCTTCGGTTACTTCATCGCCGATCTTTTTGCAGCCTTCTGCTTTTTCCAAAGGTTCCAGAATAATTTCACGACGTTCCAGATGCTCGGGAAGTTTGGTGCGGCCGGGATGATTCTTTTTGATTTCAACCTGGTTGCGGGTATATTCAATCTTCTGTGCTTTTGTAACAGAGCAAGTGGCAATGGCTTCAGTCTGTATATCCAGACTGAGTTGTGTAGAGGGAATATTTTGGGGAATAAAATTTTCACTTTTACTTCCAAAGATCATCCGTTTAAGGCTGGCAAGTTCGTGTTCAAAAGCAGCAATTTTTAATTCAAATTCCCGAACAACTTTTTGATGAACCTGAACAAATTCTTCATATAAAGCTTTATAATCAATGGCTGTTTGTATCACAAGAGCAAATATACTACAATGCAGTGGTATCAATAGTTACATGACAAGCTCCTCTTGCCGTTATCCACAGTTTTCAGCCATTTGTTGATATCTTTTTCGCTTGCGTACACTCTTTAAAGAGACACCTTGAAGAATGTATTGCAATGCTTCATGAGTGATAGAAAACTGTTCATTGTTTTTACCGCTGGCTGGCATTTCATAAGTTCCTTTTTCAAGCCTTTTGTAATACACAGCAAAACCATCGCCTTCCCACAAAAGCAGTTTTACCTGGTTATGCTTTTTATTAATAAAAATAAATACCGCTCCGTTTAAAACATCCATTTTTAATTCTGAGGTAACGATGCCGCTTAAACTATCAAAACCTTTGCGCATGTCCGTTGGCTGGCGATGTAAATAGTATTTGCAGGATGCAGATAAATGTAACACCTTCTAACTGATCAGTGTTTTCAAATAATTACTGCTTACCGGTTCGTGAAAAAGTACGCGAATACCTCCCGGAAAATGGATCTCCACTGAAGAAGTAATCACAGGTTTTTCTATTTTCAATTTTACAAAGTGTTCACTATTATTATCTATGGTTTCATGTTGTCTTCGGTAACATTTATACCAATAATAAAAGGTGTGAGATTTTAAAGATTGCTGCTGACAGAATGCATTTTGAGAAAGGCCGCTTTGCTTCCATTGTTCGATGAGCTGAAACATTTGATGCCGTACTTCAGGATTGTTGCGCATGATTTATTTTTTTATCATGCAAAACTATTGGCTATTATATTTGTGGACAAGAGGTGGTTGGCTGGAGGGATACTTTACTTTGACTATCGTGGTTCGTGGGGAAGTCAAGGGAAATTTAGTTTTAAGAACTGTGTTGAGGATGTAGTTAATGTAGTTTCATTTTGTAAGAATTATCAAGATTCTTTAAAAA
>JAHEZA010000107.1 GCA_023251335.1 Chitinophagaceae bacterium
CATGCAAGTGGTTTCCAGAATACTGCACTATCACCACCAAAGAAAATATGTGGGTTCAGTTCGGAGAACGTGGTTACAAAATTAATATTGAAACCAATCGCAAGTGGTATCAAGGCAAAGATAGCTGCAAGTGCCGTAAGCAGTACCGGGATAATTCTGATCTTTCCGGCTTGTATTACCGCTTCCTTAGTTTTCATTCCCCGTGCTCTTAATTCATCAGCAAAATCTATCACCAATATCGCATTCTTCACTACTATACCTGCCAGGCCTACGATACCTATGCCTGTCATCACAACGGATATGTTCATGCCGGTAATAGCGAATCCAAGAATAACTCCGATAACACTGAACAATATTTCAGTAAGGATGATGATAGATTTACTTACTGAATTAAACTGCAATACCAAAATAAACAGAATCAACATTAATGCAATCACCAGTGCTTTACCAAGAAATGCACCTGTTTCAGCCTGCTGCTGGCCTTCACCAGTTTGCTTAATGATAACTCCGGGGCCTTTTTTATCAAATTCTTGTATCGCGGTTGTTATTTTTTGGTTTACAGCGGTAGGCGTATATCCTGAAAGTACGTTTGAAAATATAGTAATCACACGCTTCACATCTTTTCTTTTGATACTTCCATACGTGCTGGTGATATCTACATCTACCAGTGAACTGATAGGAATAGATTTCACCTGTCCGCCACTTGCCATATCTCTGAAAACAATATTCATGTTTAGCAAATCTGTAAGACTTTTCCTTTGCACCTCATTATTGCGCAACTGAATTTTATATTCATCTTCGCCTTCTTTTATTTTTGAAACTTCCAAACCGAAAAGAGCGGTTCTTATCTGCTGACCTATCTGCGCTGTTGATACGCCTTCTATCATGGCGCGTTGGCGGTTTATTGATAAGGTTATTTCGGGATTAGTAAGATCCACATCTAATTTTAAGTCTTCAATACCGGGTATCTGCAAACTATCCAGGTAATGTTTCAGTTCTGTAGCGGTAGAGGTAAGCTCGTCGAAATTTTCACTTGCTACTTCTATATTGATTGGAGGATCAGTGGGTGGACCGTTCTGTTCCTGTGACACCGAGATCTGCGCTCCCGGGAAACCCTTTGTTACCTGTCTTATAGAATCTAAATAAGGAGAAGTTGCAACTCCATGCCTCTTTTCGAATTCTACAAACGAAACCTGTACCCTGCCCAGGTTTGGATGCGAAGCCCTGTCGCCACTGTTCGGATCGGCAGCGCCCACAGCCACATTGGAGATAATGCTTTCTACAATCGGGTTTAGTTTTCCTGAAGGACCGTTAAGAACATTTGCAACCCTTTTCTCAATTACATTAGTTACCGAATCGGTATAATCCACGTTGGTTCCAACAGGCAATTTCAAATAAACATAAATGAAATTCGGATCTCCTTTTGGAAAAAAATCTACCTGTACATTTCTTAATGAGAAAAATATAAGAGAAAATATAAGCAATACAAACGTTCCTAACAGTAACCATACCGGGCGCCATTTTGCAACGGCCCATCTCAATAGTTTTTCATAATTGCGCATGATAGCCGGTAGTGCTTTGTTCTGGAACGCATGTATCCAGCCATCGAACAAATATGTATTCAACACCACAATTATGGATAGCAGAATTAGTATATTTCCGAGAAAAGGAACACCGAAAATATCGAATAAAATACCTGCCAGTAAAAGAATTAAAAACGGTTTGCTTTTAAATACGCTGGATTTTTTCTTCACTACGTCATTGTCCGGATGATTCATAAAATCGACTGCGAAAACAGGATTCATCAGGAAAGCTACAATCAGCGAAGCCGACAAGGTAAAGATGAGCATGGTAGGCAAATAGATCATAAATTTACCAATGATGCCCGGCCAGAAAAGTAGCGGGAAGAATGGTGCTAACGTGGTAAGCGTACCGGAAAGTACCGGGATAAAAATTTCTCCTGCTGCCATCCTTGCCGATTCCACGGCCGACACTTTTCCCTTATTTTCCATGAATATGCGGTGGGTGTTTTCTATCACTACAATCGCATCATCCACGATAATGCCCAGCCCGAAGAGCAGCGCAAAAAGTACAATAAAATTCAGCGTCACATTTCCACCCACAATCAAATCGGCCGCCGGAAGAAACAGGAAGGCCACAAACATGCTCAGGGGAACAGATAGCGCTACAAAAAAAGCGTTGGTAACGCCCATAAAGAACATGAGAATCAAAAGAACAAGGATAAAACCGATAACAATAGAATTTACCAAATCATTAAAAGAAGTACGCGTAGCGCGGCTTTGATCGCCGGTGATTACTACATTCAAATTAGAAGGCAAAATATTTCCCTTCATTTCTGCTACGGATTTCTTAACATCATCGGAAGTCTGTATCAAATTCTCCCCTGCCCTTTTTATAATATTGAGTGTAACTACATTTTTGCCATTAAGCCGTGCATAGCTTTCACTCGTTTTTACCGTATCTTTTATATTGGCAATGTCTTTTAAATAAATAGGCATCCCGGAAGTATTGCGCACTATTATTTTATCAATGTCATATACCGTTTTGAACTGCCCTCTTACCTGTAGCGTGCGCTTCATATTTCCGACATCCAGCAAACCACCGGATATGTCCATGTTTTCATTCTTAACTGCTTGAGCGATGTCATTGAAGGTCACACCGGCGCTTCGCATTTTGTAATTATCAACGTTAATCTGGAATTCTCTTTCCGGAGCTCCAACAATATCAACACGGGTAATTTCCGGAAGTTCTTCCAATCGATCTTTTGCATCATCAGCAAATTTTTTCAAACTCATCAAATCATAATCGCCGCTCAGGTTTACAAACATGATGGGGAATTCGCTAAAACTCACCTCCTGCACATTAGGTTCTTCTGTAAGATCAGTAGGCAAATCTTTTTTTGCTTTATCTACCGCGTCCTTCGTTTTTTGCAAAGCCACTTCAGTTTGTACGTTTGTTTCAAACTCTACAGTAATAGCGGAATAATCCTGTATAGACGAACTGGTGATTTTATTGATCTTGGCATCTGTAATGCCTTTCAGTTGCTTTTCTATTGGCTTAGTTACCAGGTTTTCCATATCCTTCGGGGAGTTGCCCGCATAAATAGTTTGGATGTATATAGTGGGTATTACTATATCCGGGAACTGCTCTTTAGGCAATGTAACAAATTGAAATACTCCCATCAGTGACACAAAAATGATGAGAAGATAAACCGACGTTTTGTTTTTTATAGCCCAACTGGTAGGCTTAAACTCTTTGTAAGATTCCTTAAAATTCATATAAAGTATTGTTGCGCTTTTCGAAAAGCATTTTTAAGATTGATCTATTTATCGGTAGTAGTAACGGGTTGACCGTCAAATAAGCCCTGGTATCCTGCAGTGATTAATTGCTCGCCAGATTGTAGCCCATTTTTTATTTCGATACTGTCGCCGGATAATTTACCTACGGTTACGTCTACTTTTTTGGCAACGGTTACATCTCCATTTTTTGAGGCTACTAAAACATATTTTCCCTCCTGGCCTGTTTGTATTGTATTTACCGGAATCGCAATCACATTTGGAGCGTTGTAATCCAAAATATTTACAATAGCGATCTGGTTAGGTCGAAGAGTAATACCTTTTGGTACTTTTATTTCTGCGTCAAATCCTCGTGTGGTAGCACCAATTGCCTTACTTAAGAATGATATCTCGCTTGTAAAAGTTTTATTAGCATCAGTAATATTTACAATTACCTGGGTGCCCTTCTGTATTTGTCCTGTGTAGGTTTCCGGAATCGTAACGGTGATTTTAAGATCCGCATCATTTACAATTCTTACATATCCACCTGTCAATGGATTTCCGTTGAAAGTTTCGCCCACATGAGTAGTAATATCATCTACAGTTCCATTAACGTTGCTGTAAACATTGCTTTGGTTGGCCTGGGCCTGGGCTGTGTTTATCTGTGCTTGTATTGCCTTTAATTGATTTTCCAACGTCTCTACATTGGTTTTGCTTTGTAGCAATTGCACTTCGGTTCCGATTTGCTGATCCCAAAGATTTTTTTGTCTATCATAAACTGATTTTGCCAGTGCAAGTTGCGCTTTTACACTACCCAACTGTTGTTGCACCGATTTCACATTTTGTTGTTGCACCTCATCATCCAGTTTTAAGATTAACTGGCCCTTGTGTACTTTATCACCTTGCTTTACATAAATAGCTTTTACTTGTCCCGGCTGTCCGGTCGGTGTAACGTAAAAAATACTTTTTGAATCTACAGTTCCCTGCAAACTAAGATAATGTTTGAAATCAACTTCTTTCACAGGCGCCAGCGCTACCAACTTAGGCTCTTGTATCAACGCAGATGAAGTATCTATTTTTGCTATATCTTTTTCCAGGACAGTAATCTTACTGTCCAGATCGTCTTTCCTGGATTTTAATTCTTTCAGTTCAGCTTTTTTGTCAGCCAAAGAGTTTCCTTTTATGCCCGTATCTCCACATGACGAAACAAGAGATACTAAGATGATAGCCATGCTAATCGTTAATAATTTTTTCATTGTTTTAATTGTTATTTGGTACGTTGATGTTTTATTGAAGTTTGCCAATGGCCGTTAAGAAATCTATCCTTGCATTCACCGCATCATAAAGTGAACTGTAGTAATTATTTTGCGCCGTTACTAAATCTGCTTGTGCCGTGGATATTTCCTGATTGCTTCCAAGCCCCTGGTCATACTTTAATTTAGCGGCATCGTAAACTTCCTGTGCCAGTTCAATATTTTTACTTTGGTTATCCAGCGTAGAAAGGGCAGATTTCATACTGATTCTTGATTCTGTGACATCATTGTCAATGGATGCCTTTAATTGCTCCAGCGTGTTTTGTGTTTGCTGGAAGCTAATCTTTGCCTCTTGTACTTTCGCATTATTATAACCACCTGCATATATCGGAACTTTTAACCGGAACGCTAAAAATGAAGACGGAAAATACTCAGCAGTTGTGAAGTCAAATCTTTGTCTTTGAGCGGTGGTGCTATAATTGGCTGCGAACGTGAGCGAAGGCAGCTTGGACAATTTGTATCTTTCTATATTAAATTCCCGCAATTGCAGCGTATTCTCCAGAAGTTGATATTGCTTTCTATCTGCGTAATCGTAATTCTCATCAAGTAAGTTGGCCTTTAGCTTTTCGTCAGACAACGTATCGGTAAGTATGAGCACATCTTTTTGAGGCATATTCATCAAAAATTTAAGGCCAGCCATTCCCGCGTCTAACTGGTTCTGGGTTTTTAATTTTTGCGTTTGAAGATTGCTCAGTTGAACCTGCACTTTACTTACATCTAACTTTTCAGCGAATCCATTTTGATAGATAATCCTTGTATCATGAAGCAACTTCTCATAATTAGCGATGTTGGCATCAAGAGAGCCAATTTGTCTCTTACCAACTGTAAGCTGGAAATATATTTTATAAACGTTTGATTTTATCTGCTCTTTGGTGACATCGGCGGCCAGTTCAGCGTTTTTTATTGCAGCGCTTCTTGCCTTCAGGCCAACAAATACCTGTCCATCAAATAATATTTGATTTAAATCTATACCTGCGTTCAACATCCACGGTACGCCAAATTGTGCCTGTATAGTTCCGTAATCCGAAGGAGCCACAATGGCTTCTCCGGCGCCGTTTTTTACGCCTTCCTGCGCCAGCACGCCATACGTGCCTGCTGCAATAAAATTGGGAAACGTTTGTACACCTACATTGGGATTGTAAGTAACACTTCCGTTGCCGCTTATCTGGGGAAGCGCCTGCGCAATGACTTCCTTATTTTGGGCTTCCTGCATTTGAATATCAAGTAATGCATTCTTCACTGCTACAGCGTTTTTCATAGCATAATCAACGGCCTCCCGTGCGGTAAGCCTGTGAACGCTATCAGAACTTCCCTGCTGCGCTTTTGTATGTAAGCCGTAGCTGCAGAGCCAAATGCTTAAAATCACTTTAATAAAACTCTTTGTTTTCATTGTTGTGCAGATTTGTTTATTTTTCGTTTTTTGATTTTTCGTTTTTGTATTTTAATATCAGTTTATATCCTTTCATGCTGGCTATCCCGAATAGAAAATATTCAATCAATTGGTGATGAAGCATTACCTGCGGAAATTTTGAACGCGGAAATAATTCTTCATCAAAAGGCAACATCATCGTTTCCAGGCGCACCTTTGCAGCTAGCTCTGCATTAATATCATCCCGGAATAATTCTTCCTTGATACCTTTTTCAATATTCTCTTTCACTACCCTGAAAAGAAATTCGTATTTAAACTTTTTAAACTTTTCGTAAGTGAGCGGATGATTTCGTTGTATATCATACAAGAGCGATGGATGCATGTTGTTAAAAATAACTTGTATCATTTCCATTGCCAGAAAGACTTCATGAATCGCATTTTGAGATCTTGCCTGGTAATCCTGGCAACACTGCTTGTTAAAGGCAAGCATATCCATGATCACCTGGTCGACCAATTCATTTTTATCGGAAAAACAATGATAAATCGTCTTTTTTGATACACCCATTTGAGACGCGATCTCATCCATTGTTACCGATTTTACACCGTAACGCCGGTAAAGTTCATCTGCCTTCTGTTTTATTCTGTCTTTTAATTCCATAACGGCGGCAAAACTAAGGAAACTTTTTACGTTACCAAAGTTTCCAATGATAATTTTTTTAAAATCTCTAATTTTAGGGATAAACGGCGCATCGCTATCTTTGAACACTAATTATTTTAACGATGAAAAAAACATTAACCTACCAGAGAACAATCCAATATTTTTTGCAGGGCTTGCTAATTCTTGGTCCCGTTTCTATCACACTCTATTTTGTCTACCTGGTTTTTGATAAAATCGACAGCATTCTGCGCCCCGCTATTAATATTCCCGGTCTGGGGTTTATTATTATTGTTGCATTTATCATTCTCGTGGGCTACGTGAGTTCTTTCTTCATGATGGAAAGGTTGTTATCTGTGTTAGACAAGTTTTTAGAAAGAGCGCCAGGAGTTAAACTGGTATATTCGTTTATCAAAGATTTCTTTGAAGCTTTCGCCGGCAATAAAAAGAAATTTACTCATAATGTGCTGGCCTGTGTAGATGATACGGATGTATGGCGCGTGGGGTTTATAACGCAGGAGGATATGAGTAGTTTTGGAATGGGAAATTATGTGGCAGTTTATTTACCGATGTCTTATTCGGTTGCCGGAAACGTATATATTGTTCCGATGGAAAGGATAAGGCCGATGCCACACACAAGCGCCACACAATCTATGAAATTCGCTGTGAGTGGCGGTGTTACGCAGACGCTTAATGATTCAGTAGATGACGCCTTGACTGAAGCCACGAT
>JAHEZA010000108.1 GCA_023251335.1 Chitinophagaceae bacterium
AAGATATTGGCCGTACGTTGACCGCGACCTGCGCTCAGCCGGATCGTTGTATTCTTCGCAGGTGCATATCTTACATTCAATCTTGGTGTGGCAAACCATCCGTACAAATTATTATGATCCATCCTGAAACCGGCTACAGCATTGAATTTTTCATTCATGGTGTAAGTGTATTCAAAAAAAACGCCCGGCACTATTTCATTTCTTTTGTAAATCTGTGTTGTATATAATTCGTTGTATTTATCCGCGGTCAGGCTTAATCCTGTTCGGAATTTATGTGCCGTGTTGCCGATAATGCTTTGATAAATAAGGTTAGAATAAAAATTGCTTTGACGGGCGTTATACGTAATTAGTCCAAAATATGAATCCTGGTGATAATCGAAGCCGGAAAGTTGCAGGCCGATGCTTTTGTATCTCTTTTCAGGAAACACATATCCAATCTTTGCAAACCCCTCATATCGGCTGGTTTGGATACCCAGGCCATAATGATTGGTAGTTAATTTGTCATCAATATTATATGCCATTTCACCACCGGTTTTATTATCAAGGAGGGCTTTTAATCCAAATTGAATCTCCACACCTTTGTGATCTTCATAAGCCCATTTATTAACAGCGCTGAATAAATTGCCCGTAGGCAAATCGCGAAAACCATCTTTATTAAAATCAACTTTATTGTACAAAAAATCATCGTGTAACAATAACCCGGTTGACCATCTGTCGCCAATGTGTTGTGCAAGATTTATGTTGAAATCCGTTTTGCCCATATCATTTAAATATCCGTTAACGTATAATTTTTCACTGGTTTCAGGATTCTTAAGTTCTACATTTATTTGCCCTGCGATACTTTCAAATCCGTTAGCCACGGAACCGGTGCCTTTGCTTAACTGGATACTTTCGATCCAGGGGCCGGCTATGCTATTCAAACCCAGTGGAGTAGCCAATCCGCGTGGGCCGGGCAAATTTTCAACCGTCAATTGTGTATAAATGCCCGCTAATCCCAGCAATTGAATTTGCTTGGAACCGGTAACCGCATCGCTATAAGAAACATCTACACTCGGATTGGTTTCAAAACTTTCACTCAGATTGCAACAAGCGGCTTTTAGCAGGTCAGCTGAATTGATCGTCATGCTTCGAATGGCCGACATATTATTGATATAAGAAAATTTTGGTTTGCCTTGTATAGTAATACCCTTCAACTGCCCTCCGGATGCCAGTATAATTTGTACTTGCCCTGTCCCGGTTATTTGTATTGAATCGGTCTGAAACCCTGTATAGCTTATCACAAGTTTTGCATTGTTCTCATTTTTTGGCATTTTAAATATGCCACTCTTGTCTGATACGGTCCCAATTGTTGACCCGCTCCAGGAAATACTGGCGCCCTCGAGCGGTGAAAAATTCCCTTTGCTATCTTCTGTAACCACAATACCGCTTACAGGATGCTCATGCCCATCCTCATTTGAATGTGCATGTTCTTTTTCGTCTTCATCACGATAACGGCAACATGAAGGAAGTGAATTATAAATTTTGTCATCTGCTTTTACAAATTCAAGGTCATGGCCTACCGCAAGAATTTTTGATTGTATTTTTTTTAAATTGATTTTGGAAGAATCATAAGACACGTTAAGCATCTTCGTTTCTACATTCCACTCAGCAGCATCAATCCCTTTCAGTGTTAGTGCGCTCTCAATGCGTTCTTTGCACTCTATGCATTTTCCATATACTTTAAAGGAGGTGGTCTTATCACCATTATTTGTTTGCGACCGGCAAGGAATAAAGCTAATAGTTGAAATAATAAAAAGAATAATGTATTTAGTAAAACTCTTTTCTATAGTGCTTTTGAGCGCACGTTGAATATTGATCTTTAAAACTTTCATTTTAATTATTTGATACGGTTCACTTCAGAAATCCGTCTACGAAACAAACGGAACTGAATGATTTGGATTGGCATTGATTATAAATCATCAATTGGAAAACCCCATATTGATTTTATTCTTCAATCAATTGAGAATAGTTAAATGCCAGTATTAAATAAGGAAAGTGCAGTAGAGCGCGCAGTAATTTATTTTACTTCGGACGAATGTAAAATATTCAGAAGAGGAATTCTTTACGTTTTTAAATGCTGGCTTAAAATCGGGATAAACGATTTTGGGTAAAATAGCCTTTGCAATAGTAAGATCGCTGTGCGTATTAACGGGAAGATTCTGGTCTAAGGTTGTTTTAAAAATCTTTACATGGTCGTTGCAGCAATCCTTCGGAAGATTTTTGTGCATGCCGCAATTAGAGCATGAATTACCTGATTCTACGTTTACATCCCAGCCAATGGTTTTACCCATGCACTGATGGATATAAATCGTAGCACCTGTTGATGAAGCCAGGTAAACAAAGGTTAATATGAGAAGAAAAAACTTTTTCATCATTGAGCCGCAAAGTTAACAGTAAACGAACGAAAAAAGGGTATTTTAAATTGTTTATTAATCGTTGTTATGATCTGCTTAACACAGCGTTTTCGGCTGCTAAACAAAAATCAGCTTAATTTCTTTGTTCACTGTGAATTCATTTTTCAAAACTAATAATTCAATTTTCCCTACCTGTTGAGCGGGTTCAATAAATTTCAAATTTTTTTGATTCAATTTTAATTATTTTACAACTTTAAATTTCTTCATGCAAAGAGAACTGCTTTATCAAATAGCGCTAACACTGATTCCCAACATAGGCGACGTGAATGCGAAAGCGCTTATAAATCATTTTGGCAGTGCTGAGGCTATTTTTAATGCACCAAAAAAGGTGCTTGACGAAATAGACGGAATTGGCTCTATTCGCACGGCATCTATCCGGAATTTTAAAGATTTCAGCAGGGCTGAAGAAGAAATTGCTTTTATTAAGAAATATCAAATAACACCTCTTTTTATTACAGATAAGAATTATCCGGTGCGGTTGTTAAATTGCTACGATAGTCCGCCGATGTTATATTACAAAGGAAACGCCGATTTGAATGCTTCGAAGATTGTTGCTATTGTTGGTACGCGCAACCATCATGATTATGGAAAGAAGATTTGCGAAAAATTAGTGGAAGAATTGATGAATGAAGAAATAATAATCGTTAGTGGACTTGCTTTTGGGATTGATACGATTGCGCATAAAGCTTCCTTAAAAAACAACCTTCAAACTATCGGAGTATTGGCGCACGGACTGGATAGAATTTACCCGCCACAAAATACACCATTAGCAAAGGAAATGATTTCAAGCGGAGGGCTGCTTACAGAATTTAGAAGTAATACGAATCCTGACAAGCAAAATTTTCCCGGACGCAACCGCATTGTAGCAGGGATAGCGGATGCAACTATTGTGATAGAATCGGGCATCAAAGGCGGCTCGCTGATAACTGCGGAATTAGCAAACGGATACAATAAAGACGTATTCGCATTTCCGGGCCGTGTTGATGATTTAAAAAGTGAAGGCTGTCATTATCTTATAAAAAATAATAAAGCCGCATTGATTACCAGCGCTAATGATTTGCTGGAAAGTATGGGCTGGAAGAAAAGCAAAAAAATTTCGCCCAAAAAGCAGCGGGAATTATTTATAGAACTTACTGTAGAAGAGAAAGTGATTGTTGATATTTTGCAAATAGCAGACCAAATACAGATCGATGAATTGTATTTCAAAAGTAAACTTAGCAGCAGTGCAGTAGCGCAAGCACTGCTAATGCTGGAGATGCAGGGGATTGTTTCATCTCTGCCTGGTAAGATTTATAAGCTTATATAATAAGTGATACCGGATAAGTATACCCGCAAACAAGATTGATGATTTTAGGAAGAGCCCCGCCCCGGCAATTCGTTATCAGGAGAACGAAATTGCCGGCGAAAAGGACATCATTAGAAAAATACAAAAAGCATTGTATTTTTTCGACGATTTGAAAAACTGACAGCACCGTTGGTAAACCAGTGACCGTCCAGAATTTCGATATTGGTTTTAAAGCGGGTATTCAGCTCCCGAGGTAATCTCCCGTATTGCAACGGGAATTTTTTCAAATTCATTATATTTATCAAAAAAATAGTCTGCACCTGCCCGTTCGCACTGGTTTTTTATTCTCTCATCCGGTGTATCTGATACTACAATTACAAATATTCTCGGATTCTCTTTTTTTATTTCCCTTAACAACTTAATTGAGTTGTTTGCAGGTAATGCTAAATCCAGTAACACGATACCTGGCGGATTACCCCGTATTTTTTTCGATGCATCTGAATGACTTATTGACATGTCTACCGCTCCAATTTCAGATGATTCGGACACCAGTTCTCCTAGTCTTCGGATTATGAGAGTTGAAGTATCTACTATCAATATTCGTGTCCTCATTTTCTTTAGTAAAGAAACGGTATGCAGATTGAAATAAGTGTAGTAGTTACACTTATAATGTTGTAGAATTAGTTCTATACTAAGAAAGGTTGAAAAACAAAGATTTTTTATTTTGAAATGTCAGATATGATTTGATTGGCAATAGCATAGCGGGTCAGGTCTGAATTGGTGCGAAGTCCAAGTTTCTCCATGATTCTATGCCTGTGTGTACTGACGGTTGTCAAAGCGAGAAAAAGTTCATCTGCAATTTGGGTGGTTGTTTTACCTAATGCCAACATTTTAAAAATTTCGAATTCTCTGTTAGATAGAACTTCATGTAGATTTTTATTGATTTCAGTTTGCATTAGAAGTTTTTCCGCAATTTCCGGCGTTATATATTTTCGGCCGGTAAGGATCCGTTGCACGGCAGTTATTAACTCTTCAGGCGCGGCATTCTTATTCATATAGCCCGATGCTCCTGCTTTCAGAACCCTTACCGCATATAAATCTTCGGTATAAATGCTCAGGATTAATACCGGCAAATCAGGTCGAATCAATTTTATTTGTTGTAAAGCTTCCAGCCCATTTCTGCCAGGCATATCCAGGTCTGATATTACCAAATCCCAATTCCTTAACGTCACCTCTTTTACCAATGATTCGCCATCGCTTACCTGTTTTATTTCAACTGTCGGGTATTCATCCGTTAAAATCTGAACAAGCCCCAAACGAACGAAACTATGATCATCGGCAAGAATTATTCGCTTCATTCGTTAATTTATTTTCACCTGTTAAATTTTTATTTTTCGCGTGGTAAACTTATCGAAATTTTTGTACCCTTTCCCGGAGTAGAATTAATTTCAAATCTTCCGTTTAGGGAACTTACCCTTTCCCTCATTCCCAGAATTCCAAAAGTTTTTTTATTCTGAACAACACTGGTATCGAATCCTATACCATCATCTTCTATCGTCATCGTAATGGTATGATGAATTACATTTAATAAAATTAAAACCTTTTTAGCCTGCGCATACCTCATAATGTTTGTAAGAGATTCCTGAAATATTCTGAAAATATTGGTGGCAATATCTTTGTGCAGCTTTAATTCCGGTTCAGAGATAGTAATTTCTACAGGGATATGAGTGCTGGCAGTGAACTGCTTAATATGCCATTCCATTGCTTCGGGTAAACCGTAAGTATCAAGAGTTGCGGGCCTTAGTTCGCTCAGAATTTTTCTCACCGATTGATTGCTTCCATCTAATAATTCAATTATATTTTTGAGTTTAGCACTTACTGTTTCTTTTTTGTTCATCAGGTTTTTTTGTATCCATGCAACATCCATTTTTATGGCGGTAAGTTGCTGGCCCAATTCATCATGTATTTCACGGGCAATTCTTATGCGTTCTTCTTCGCGGATATTTTGCAGGTGGGTTGTTAAAAGGCGTAGTTGTTCGTTGTAGCTTTTGATTTGGAGTTCCGCATTTTTTTGATCGGTAATATCTAAAACAGTTCCAAATAATCGTATGGGCTTTCCTGTTTCGTCGCGATCCAATTCGGCCTTTGTATTTACCCATCTTATTGAATCATCCGGCCAAACGATGCGATGATCCAGGTTATAATCCTTCAAGCCATCTTTAGCCAATTGCAGCTGTTCGTGTATCAATGTTGCGTCCTCAGGATGAATCACATCTCTCATAAATGTTGCTGGAATTAGCAGATCTTCTTTTAGGCCAAATATATTATTTGCCTGTTGTGAGAGCGCCATTTCATTTGTAACAAAATTCCAGTCCAAAAATCCAAAATGGGCGATTTCGGCCCCTTTCAGTAATTTTTGAGTCACCTGTTTTTCATTCTCCTCAGCCATTTTCCGCTTTGTGATATCACGGGTTACTGCCAGCAAAGAAATAATTTTTTGTTCAGCGTTTCTAAATGGAACTGCATGCGTTTCCAGCCACCGTTGCGTGCCTTTCAGCCCGGTTATTGTAAATTCCATTCTTACATCATTTCCTTTGAAAACATCTTCTACTAACTGAGTATAAGCTGCGCGATAAGGCTCATTAATAATATTTATAACTTTTGCTCCTTTAACCATTTCAAAATTATCTGCTTCGATCATTGCAAGTCCGGCAGGATTCATATCCAGCAGACACCCTTCATCATCCATTAATTTTACACATTCGGGTTCATTTTGTAGTATGGTTTTCAATCTCGCTTCACTATTAGCAAGTTCATTCTCCACCATTTTTCTTTCGGTAATATCTTCCGCATATCCATATTCCAGTTTGGCGCCATCACTGCCGATCACAACATTTGCCCTTTCTGATATCCATCTTATAACTCCGTCAGGCCTTGTAATCCTGTACGTAACACCTGTTTTAAGTGCGGTGGCAATATTTTTATAAGCTTCAAAAAACAGTTCCTTATCATCAGGATGCAGGGAGTCTTTAAAACTCGCAGGATACAAGTAGTGTTCTTCGCATTTTCTTCCCCATATTGTTTCATAAGATGGGCTAATATAAACTGTCTCGCTGGTGTCCAGGTTCTTTACCCAATAAACGCCCGGAATATTTTCTACAAGATTTTGGAAAAGTTTTTTTGATCTAACCAACTCTTCTTCTGCTTTTTTCTGGATTGCGGCTTTTTCGAGGATTTCTAGAGCAAAAGATATATTTCCTGTGGTTTGTTCTAAAAGTGCAATTTCCTCGTCATCTAAAAAATTTTTCGTATCAGCGTAAAGAGTAAATACACCAGCCACTTTTCCGAACTTTTTTATGGGGAGTCCGATATTGGATTGATAGTTTCTTTTCAAGGCGGGGATTTTCCAGGGACCCATTATAGGATCAGTCTCAATGTCATTACATGTAATTGTTTTCCCGTGTTTTATTGCCATTCCTGAAGGGCCTCGCCCTGTTGCCACCAACGGATCTGCTTTCACTTGTATTTCAGAAAGATAACCCAGTTCAGCGCCATCAAATATGAAAGGTTCTATGTCAAGTGTCTCTTTATTCAAGAGACCTATCCACGCCATTCTGAATTTT
>JAHEZA010000583.1 GCA_023251335.1 Chitinophagaceae bacterium
TGAAAAAATTTTATTCCGGAACCAGGTGGTCAACATGGCAAAAAGATATTCAGAATTTAAAAGCAGATGACGTGTTTCATTTTTATCCGCCGTTGTGGTCTGTGGAGGGAAAGGATGTTGAAAAAAGTTCCAGAAGCGCTGTACCTGCGGAAGAAGAATTTTTTTATGAGATGGCTTTACGAAAAAAAATGACCGGGAAAATAAAAAGTGAATAAGAGATTCCTAACTGTAAAGAATGTTCAATCTTCATGATTTATTTTGGATGTTCGTACTTTCGAAAAACAGAAATATAATACGTCATCTTTTTTCACAACAAGTCAATTAAATTATTATGATAGATGAACTTCTTTCGGCTAATGGCTTAGACAACGAAGACCTGCATTTATTCAGAGCAGCGTTGCAGCCACACGCACTGAAGAAAAACGAGCAGTTCATTTCCCTCGGTCAGCGTTGCAGAAACCTCGCGTTTATTGAAGATGGTTATTTAAGAACCTATCATTTAGATGAAGATGGCCATGAAGTAACAACAGACTTCAATCAGCCCAATACCTTTTGCAGTTCCTATTATAGTTTCTATGGACAGCAACCTTCGTTTGAAATTATAGAAGCAATGACCGACTGTGAATTGCATTTGATAAGTTACGATGCACTCCAAAAGCTATATGCACAAAGCCTTCTCATCAATGTAATTGGCAGAACTATCCTGGAAAAGGCATGTATTGAAAGAGACCTTCGTTTTAAAAAGATAGTACACCTTCCGGCTAAAGAAAAATATGAATGGTTCCTGGAAAAATATGCGGAAGTATATAAAGTGGCCAAGCTCGGGCACATCGCATCTTTCTTAGGAATTAACCAGGAAACATTGAGCCGCGTAAGACGTTCCTTTATTTCTTGACTTTTGTCAAAAATAATTCTCCGTTTAATTACAACTTTTGCATTTACAAAATCAAACAAACATGCAAAAGATTATTTCAAAAGAAGTTAAGTTTAAAGATGGCGTTGGTAAAATCCACGCCATCAGTACCGGCACCGTATCTGTAAAAAAGCGTTTCAAGCTTGCAAAAGGCGGCAATATTTTATCCAAAATAAATTTCATGATGGATAAAGAATTTACAGAGCCATTTCCAATTTGGGCCTGGGTGATAGAACATCCGGAAGGCATCTTTCTGATAGATACAGGCGAGAATGCCAATGTGAATGATGAAGAATATTTTAAAAAAGAAGGTATGTTTTTTAACTGGCTCAATACCTCCCAATTCAAGTTCGATGTAGCGCCATCAGAAGAAATAGGTGTTCAACTTTCCATGCTAAATCTCTCTCCGGATAAGATTGCTACTGTAGTACTGACGCATCTCCATTTAGACCACATCGACGGCTTGAAATATTTTAAAAACAGCAACATACTGGTAAACGATTATGAATGGAAACATCCCAGCTTTGCGCTTCCATCTTTATACCCGGAATGGCTTTCTCCAACACTTATGAAGCTTCATGAAAATGAAAACAGTTCGTTCACTAAAAGTATTTCTTTGACGGAAGCGAACGATTTGTTGTTGATTGCTACACCCGGGCACACAAAAGGACATTGTTCTGTATTGGCTACTCCTGAAAATAATTCCTATTTATTTGCAGGCGATGTTACCTATGACCAGCAACAATTAATTGATGAGACATTTGCAGGAGCACACCAGGATTTTAAGTTTGCAAAAAGAACTTATCATGAAATTAAAAAGTACGCAGCCAAAAATAAAATGGTTTATTTGCCCTCTCACGATTGGGAATCCTCCGTTCGTTTAGAGGGTGATATTTTTTTTAGTTGATAAAAGATTTTTGTTTTTAATAGCAAGCTATTTATAGTAAACAAACTTTTAATAAGGATTCTTATTTTTCCCTTGAATCATTAACTGGCGCAAGCGTTCGCTTGTGCTGTGATAGAATCATCAATTTAAAAAGGGGCAAATTTATTGCTTTGCTATATTTTTAATTTCAAATTGTGGTTTGGAAACCAATAAATGATGTTAAGTTGAAGATAAATGAATGGCACAAGCGGACGCTTGCGCCAACAATAGGCTCTCTTCCTTTTACAGATCATTGACCAGTTTATTAAGTTGTTGCATGTATCGTGCATATTCATTGTACTCCGAACGTTTCACCCGGTATTGAAACACAAGGAAAATTATATACACTCCTGTTCTTATCAGAAAATGTATTTTATTCCACCATTCAAATTCCGGGTTGCCGCTATGATAGATGCTTATCTCCAACAAAACAATTAATAGCGTGTACAATAGCATGTGCAAAACACGATATAATGTAAGCCTACCCTTTATGATACGCATCTTATTAAGTATATTTTCTTTTACACTGCCCTGCATGCGGGTTAGATGATTAACCGTTCTGAAATTAAGCGCCGCAAAAATAAATTCAATAGAGAGTATAATAAA
>JAHEZA010000109.1 GCA_023251335.1 Chitinophagaceae bacterium
CCTTTGTCAGGAATTTTCATGTGAAGGTACGTTTGCAACAAACCGATGTCAGTTGAAAGTGTTCCATAGGTGACAAAATCCTTTGTATAACCCGTATAGCTACCCGAAAAATTGATATTACCGAACGCGCTTAACCGGGGGCTGGTGATTTCCTTTAGCGAAGGAATTAATCTTGTAAGTTCGCTGTAATTTGTTTTTAATTGCCTTGCTCTGAAATCGATGAACGTGTTATCAATGTCGGGTAAACCGTTCAAGCTGATATCGCCGTCCAGATAATTGCCAGGGCCGGCTTTTATAATCATTTTCTGACCGGAAATATTTTTTACTTTTCCACGGGCGCGCCCCTGCACCGAAAATTCTTTATTCCAGGATCTCGTTTCGGGAGCAAAGTACGCAAGGTCTTCAGTGCTTATTACGCTGTTAACAAAGTTCCCATCGAGCGTGACATTATCTATGAAGTCCAACATGTCATCATTAAAATGCTGATAATGCATGGCAAAATAATTCCGGAGGTGGCTTTTTCGGGTTATAATATCGAGATTTTTAAACTCCATTATTTTAGGTGTAAACTTGAAATCTGCAGATAGCTTCTTAATTAAAAATCCTCCGCGGTCGATGGCATTAAAAGAAACGGCCGACCTCAATGTATCATTCATCATCGTCGTGTTTTTAAATGTTCCGTTTATGGAAGAAATCACAATCCTGTTTTCATCAAACTGATCTGGTGTTATTGGCCTTGAAGTTTCCTTTTGCACGGCTACTCTGCCATCTGTAATTGTCAACGTTTTCGCCAATAGATGCCATCCTCCGGTGTTCCATTGTAGTTCTCCCGTACCCGGTACTATCGTAGCCGGATCACCAGAAGTAGTGTCTGTTTTGGGTGGCCGGTTGCCATGGTAATCGTATAAAGTAAAAGAAGGTTTATCCAGTGTGATATCGTTAATATTTATGACACTATTTTTTATATCAAAGCGATTGGCATGAAGGTTTAGTTTATTTACTGATGCCAGCAAATCTTCGCCCCGCCATTCGTCTTTTTGCCAGATTCTTACGTTCTTAAAATTGACGGTTTTCAGATCAAGATTAATTGGTTTAGCCGCAGTGTTGCTTTTTTTATTTCCTCCACTCGAAAAATAGTCAACCAGGAATTGATAATTCCAGACAGAATCGGAACGGTGCAGATTAATAAGCGCATCATCCAGCCCAATATAATTTAGCGAAATATTATCTTTGAAAAAGAACCAATCGGTAATATTCACTTTGGCTGCGCCAGCATAAATTAAGGTGTCTTTTTTCTTGTCTAAAATTAATAATCCCTGCATAGACATTTTGTCAAAAAGCTCAAGATCAATGTGCTTGATTGATACAGTAGTGTTTAGATTTTTGGAGAGACTTTTTGTGACATTACGGATAATAAAATTTTGAAAAAAACTTGTCTGTACTAATATCCATAGCACAAGTATCAACACGAGGATACTTAAAATAATTTTGAGAAATATTTTAGAAATTTTTTTCAGCGGAAAATAAATTATTGGCAAAAATAAACAAACCGCATGGTAAGCCAAATTTGCGAATATGCTGAAGCGTTGACAAATTGTTAATCTATGGCCTATTAAACAAGAATGTTATTGCCGACTCTTGTCACTTCAATATCATTTATTGGCAGTAAACAAAAGAATGAAGCTGATTTTTATTTTCGATAATAGGCGCCTGTTAAAGTAATTTTAATAATGCTGCATTTAGCGTCTGTGATGATTCATGGCATTATTTTTTCTTTTGAACTGACCAAGCTAATCATTGAACGAACACTAAAAACTTCAACATGACAAACAAGGTATTTCACATTTTCAGAAGCAAATTCTTTTATCTATTATTATTTTCAGCAATTGCATTTTCGGCCTGTAAAAAAGATGACACACCTTCGACGCCTACATCGGGATTAATGGCTTTTAATTTAATTCCCGACAGCACTGGCTCCGTTGTATTTGTTCTTGACAACAACAGCATTACTAATGCGCCACTGACTTATACCAATTTTACGGGTGCCTATTTGCCGATATATAGCGGCATGAGGACTTTGGGTTTATATGAAGCGAGTAATCCGGATTCGGCCCTGGGTAGTGCTACTTTTAATTTCGAGCCAAAAAAATATTATTCGGCATTTGGCATAGGCGCCAATGGCAATTATCAAAATCTAATTACAAATGATGAACTTGATTCGCTGCCTTCCTCGACAGGAAATGCATTTGTAAGATATATCAATGCAATTCCGGATTCATCTCATCCGGTGGTTACTATTTCTTCTAACGGAACTGATGAAATAAAAGAAAATGCACCTTTCGGAAAGGTGTCTGACTTTACGCAAATAGCGCCCGGAGATATTTCGATGAATGTGAGCAACGATTCTACCATTTCAACCAGCAGAACGATTCCGGTACAAAAAGATGGCGTTTATACCGTTTTAATAATGGGGATGCCCGGCGCTGCAGATACCACAAAAGCAGTGCAAATTAAATATATTGTAAATGGCACTATTACGCCATAAGTAATCGAGCCCTTGCAAGGCCTAATAAAGAACCAGGTGTACATTTCCTGGTTCTTTATTTTCAAAAGAAATTTTTTATTTGAATATAGTATAATCGGTTGTTACACTAATCTGACACCTACTGTCTGTTAATGCGGAGATAGGTGGCCAATTCAGTGAGCAAATAAATATTAGAGATTTCAATATAACAATATAACAACTCAGCAATCGAACTCGCAGCAGACGCACAAATAAACCCGATTTCTAATTCCTCTGAAAAACCTTCTCTCCATTTACAAAAGTCATTAACACTTTCGTACTTAAAATATCTTTTTCATCAGCTTTCATCAGGTCGGTATCAAGCAAAACAAAATCTGCGAATTTTCCTTTTTCAAGGCTTCCTTTTTCATGTTCTTCGAAGTTAGCCTTCGCTGCCCAGATGGTCATTCCGCGAATAGCGTCTTCACGGCTTAAAGCATTTTCCATTTGAAAACCGCCTTCGGGCCATCCTTTAGCATCTTTGCGAAAAACGGCAGCGTAAAATGTTTTGATAGGAGAGATGTCTTCTACCGGAAAATCTGTGCCGAGCGGTATCCATCCATTTTCATTTTTTAAATCGTTATTGGCATAAGCATATTTTAATCTATCTTTTCCCAAACGATCGCCGGCCCAGTACATATCGGAAGTGGCGTGCGTTGGCTGAACGGACGGAATAATATTGTAATCACCGAAATAATGGAAGTCATCTTTGTTGATCACTTGCGCGTGCTCGATTCGCCAACGCTGATCGTTTTTTCCTTTTAGGTATTTCGCATAAATTTTCAACATCATCCTGTCGGCAGAATCGCCAATAGCATGGGTACACATTTGCAACCCATGCTGCAAAATAAGATTGGCCATTGAATCAAAATGTTCGGAAGAACTTAATAGAAATCCACTCCAGCCGGGTTTATCGGCGTACGGTTGCAACAGGCATGCTCCTCTTGATCCCAAAGCGCCATCGGCGAACAATTTCATCGCGCGAACATTTAGGCGATCTGTTTTTATTTTTCCATTTGCGAAAATGAAATCGTAATCTCTTTTGGAATCAGACAACATTATGTACATGCGCATTTTTAACTGATTGCTTTTCTGAAGAGAGCCTATCAGTAATGCATACGTGTAATCCAAGCCGCAATCGGATACGGTGGTCAGTCCAACAGCAAAGCATTTTTTTTCGGCATCCAGTAATGCATCGGTTAATTGAGCTTCAGTAGCGCGTGGCACTTTTGAATAAACCAGGCCCGTCGCGTTATCAATCAAAATGCCGGTTAAATGTCCGTTTACTACCTCGACTACACCACCGTGCAATTCATCACCGGCCTTTACGCCCGACAGTTCCAATGCTTTTTTATTTGCGATTGCAGCGTGGCCATCTACTCTTGATAATATGACAGGCCTGTCGGGAAAAAGTTCATTTAATTTTTCATTGTTCGGAAATATTTCATCCGGCCAGTCGTTCTGATCCCATCCGTTTCCAACGATCCAACCATCTTTATGAGCGGCTGCGAATTTTTTCACCCGTTCTATTACATCATTCCAACTGGTAGTTCCAACAAGGTCGGCCTGGTTCAGTCCAAGCCCAAAGTCCAGAAAGTGAGAGTGCGCATCCATCAATCCCGGGAAAATAGCGTTGCCTTTTGCATCAATATTTTCCGTTGCATCATATTGATCCTGCAAGTCCTTCGAACTTCCCACTGCAATAATTTTTCCTTTGTCGACCGCTATGGCTTCAGCTTTTGAAAAATTGCTGTCAACCGTATAAACAGTCGCATTGTAGATTAGCAGATCAATTTTTTGTTTTATTTTCATTGATGAAAAAATAGAAAGTAAGGAGATCGTCAAGACGTATTTCATGCAAAAAATTATTAGGGCATGAAAATACATCTTTTCAAGGATAGAAGTATCTGTATTCCCCAATTACAAACCGGCCTGCGTAATGAAATAGATATTTAATAGAACGTATATCACTAAAACCACCTGCGCAATGATCATGTCAAATTTTTGTGCGTTAATAACTTTGCCGGCCTTTACTAATTTCAAAGAGTAAGCGGTGGCGGCAACGATCGTTAAAATGAAAAACAGTGTAAGCCCATGCAAGGTATCGACAAGAGTAAATGAAGTAGTTTCGGGTAGTGAAGAATCAATAATATACTTATTGCCAATAACAGCGAAAAGCGCGCCCACGCTCAATCCGAAACGGGAATCTACGGCATCCGTATGGATATAAAAACAAACGTACGCTATCAGAAAAGCGATATACATACCCAAAAACATTTTCCAGAATAAACCGGAAGCGTTTCTGCTAATATTCACGACCACTTTATAGCTGCTATATTCCGTATGCGGAATCGCGACAGATGGATCACCAAATGCGGTTTCATATTTATTAATTCCGGAAGTAATATTACAACTATCAATTTTCCATTGACTGAGCGTAAATCGCGGGTCATAATTTTTTCCTGTCGTATCCGGAACAAAAATCAGGGATTGGGAATCGAATTGCGAGTTTTCCAACGAGAGTCTTAGCTTTTGACGATCAAAAGGAAAATTACGGATACGCCAGGTATCTTTCATCACACATTGCATTTTCATTAAAAGATACATCTGATTGTTGCTGCTATCTGCCGTTGCAAAAAATCTGCTTACTGTTTTTGCATGCGGCACTTCGAGGTTACTCATGAAATCGAAATCTTTGTTCTTGTATTTTAACCAGAGCCAGAACGTAATAGTATATTCTTTTTGCTTAAAATCTATATCATGGATACTGGTGATATAGATTCCTGTCTTTACAGTATCCGGAGGTGCAGCCTGTGTCTGCCTGGGTTTGCACAAAAAGGTTATAAAAATAATTGAAGCAATAACAGCAGAAAGTATAGATTTCATCTTCTAAATAAAACGTAAGATATTAAAAGGAAAGTATCACGCAATAAAATATTTTAATTTCCCCGGAAAGAGGTTGATTATTTTTTTTGCATTTCAATGGCGCGGGAACAATTCCTGTATTTTTACAAAACCCTTTGACGACAATTTTTCAAAAAAATTTGTATGAAAAAGATTTTTTTAATTATTGCGCTGTTGTTTATTAAAGCATTCCTGTACGCTCAGCTTCCACAAAACGGACTTGATGTAAAACATTACAGCTTTAGCATCTTGCTAAGCGACAGCAATAATCTTATTAAAGGCAATGCGGTAATCACCACAAATTTTACGACCAACGAAAGCAAAGTAATCTTTGACCTAGCCAGTAAAAACAACGACGGCAAAGGAATGACAGTAACTTCGGTGAGGAAAAATGATCGCGAAATTTCTTTCTCTCAGGATTCACAACATCTTATTATTAATGATGCCGGGCAAAAAAGCAAGGAAAGTATTTATACAATCAGCTACCAGGGAATCCCTGCTGATGGGCTTATTATCGCCAATACCAAATACGGTACACGTTCTTTTTTTTCAGACCACTGGCCAAACAGGGCGCATAATTGGATTCCGTGCAATGATCATCTTTCTGATAAAGCGACTGTTGAATTCATTGTTACAGCTCCCGATCATTACGAGGTTGTTTCTAATGGGAAAAAAATTGAAGAAACCAGCCTTCCCCATCATTTGAAACTAACGCATTGGAAAGAAGAAACGCCGTTGCCCACCAAAGTAATGGCGATAGGTGTTACGGACTTTGCAATAAATAATATAGCCGATGTGGATTGTGTTCCTATTTCAAGTTGGGTATATCCGCAGGATAGAGATAGTGGCTTTCTGCATTATGCCATTGCAAAGAATATTTTGCAATGGTACATTTCTCAAATCGGCCCTTATGCTTTTGAGAAGCTGGCCAACGTGCAGTCAAAAACTATTTTCGGAGGAATGGAAAATGCAAGCTGTATTTTTTATTTTGAAAACTCGGTTAATGCCAAAGGTATTGAAAGTCTGATGGCACATGAGATAGCGCATCAATGGTTTGGAAATAATGTTACAGAAAAAGACTGGCCTCACCTATGGCTCAGTGAAGGTTTTGCTACTTACATGACAGATCTTTATCTTGAAAACCAACATGGTGTTGATTCATTAAAAAGTATTTTGAGAGAACAGAGAGTGGACGTGATTCACTTTAGTAAGACTCATCAGGTATCCGTGGTGGATACCACTGAAAGCAAACGTTTAATGAATCTCTTAAATGCCAACAGCTATCAAAAGGGCGGGTGGGTGCTCCACATGTTGAGACGAAAACTTGGCGATAGCTTGTTTTGGAAAGGAATACGTACTTATTACAAAACATACTATAGCAGTAATGCCACTACCTCTGATCTCGAAAAAGTATTTGAAAAAGTGTCGCATCAAAATCTACAAACATTTTTTAAACAATGGCTCTATACGCCCGGACAGCCAATGATGAATGTTGAATGGAAATATGACAAATCACAAAAAGCAATATTGCTGAAAATTGAACAAACACAAACGCCGCTTTTTGAATTTCCTCTACAGATTGGTTTTGTAAAGGGTAATCAAACGGTTATAAAAACATTTGAGATAAAAGATAAAATCACCGAAAAAGTTGTTTTACTGGATAATGAGCCGGAGAAAATAATTGTAGATCCTAATGTGGATTTATTGATGGAAGCAAGAGTAAAAAAAACCGGAATACCGAAGTAGGTTACTGGCGTAAATCGGATAGTGAATTATCTGCGAGTGTACAGCCCTGAAAAAACCGGCCTTGTCCATAGAGTAAAAATAAAATCTCTCTTATTTGTTGATTTACTGTCAGTGTTTTGGTGGTTTAGTTCAGCGTCCGTTGTG
>JAHEZA010000584.1 GCA_023251335.1 Chitinophagaceae bacterium
ACATAATGATATCTCCATTTTTTATTCCAGACTTGTCTGCAGGCGACCCTTTAATTATATCATCGGCTACAACGTGCCCGTCCACAAAATACATGGTCATGCCTGTATAAGAATAATCAAACAGATCCCGAAAATGACTGTTCGGCAACAAATGAATTTCTCTTTGAGGATAATTTAAAATAATATTAAACCGGCGCAGAATATCATCGCCCACCAGGCCACCTTGCGAAGGATACGCGAGTATATTATTTTCATCCTCCAGGATGTAAGTAGGTACTTTTCTGAATTTATAAGGCCCTATCTGCAACTGATTTATTAGTGTGAGATTCATTTGTCTTCTGCCTCCCAATCCCTGAACTTCAACAGGTACAGGTTTTCGCTTTCTTCTTAATACAGAGCTGTCTTCATTAAACTGCTGACTGATTAAAAAACACAATCCAGCGCCTGTGTCAAAATAATAATTTGCATTGAGCGATCTGGCGTCTTTGATAGCCAATGGAATAATAGGCAATCCTTTGAAACGCGGATGCAATAAAAATCCACGCGGTGGATACTTAATAAATCCCGGATGAAACACGCTGATCTTCAAACTATCAAAATTTATATTTACGATATACCTGCTGAAAAAACTATAGCCAATGATTCCATCGATTTTAATTCCATAAACATTTGCCAGGATATCATAATTATTAATATAAAAATCAAGACTATCAACTGTAAGACCCGGAAATGAAATAGAATTATGTTGTGCAAAGTCCACCTTGCGAACACCCGCAATACCATAAATATATCTCCCGGATGGAACATGAGGAATTTTGAAATCTTCTACAGTATTTGAATCTAAAGAAATGCCACCGCTGCCTGTGTCTAATATGAAATTAAAAGAATCAGGAAGATTATTAAATTTTGCTCGTACCAAAATAACACCTCCGTTCAGCTGTTTAAAATGAAAGTCTGTAATAAATTTGGCGGGTTTTGGCCAGTACATTTCCTGCCCAAAAGCGGAGGCAGTAATAAAGGTAAATACTATATATAATAACAATCTCATAAAGGATAGAACCTAAATTTAGGATTTATGAATGTATTTTTGTGAAAGTTTTTTATAAGCGGAAAAATTTTCCCTTAAAAAATTTAATGAATGAATACATCTCAATTATTGGAAAAAGCCATGCGCTTCGAATTTCTTACTGTAGAAGAAGGCGCTTTTTTATTTAAAAGTGCTGCCTTGGCAGAATTAATGATGGTAGCCGACGAGCTTAGAAAAATACAGGTACCGCATGGAAAAGTAACATGGATTATTGACCGCAACGTAAATACTACCAACGTATGTATTGCCAATTGTAAGTTTTGTAATTTCTACAGAATTCCCGGTCATAAGGAGGCTTACGTTACGGATATAGAAACGTATAAAAGAAAGATTGAAGAAACATTTAGGTTCGGCGGTGAGCAACTGTTATTACAGGGTGGCCATCACCCTGATCTGGATTTAAATTATTATGTGAATCTTTTTAAAGAATTAAAAAAACTTTTTCCCCGGCTTAAACTTCATGCACTTGGCCCACCGGAAGTGGCTCACATTACAAAAAATTCAAAATCTACTCATAGAGAAGTTTTATCAGCATTGAAAGAAGCAGGCCTTGATTCGATGCCTGGCCCAGGCGCAGAAATATTAACGGATAGGGTTAGACGATTAATAAGTAAGGGCAAATGCGGCTCACAGGAATGGCTTGATATTATGGTGGAAGCGCACAAATTGGGACTCACTACTTCTGCAACGATGATGTTTGGCCATGTAGAAACAATTGAAGAGCGGTTTGAACATTTGGTAAAATTAAGAGACGTTCAATCAAGAAAGCCCGAAGGTGCGGTTGGGTTTTTAAATTTTATTCCATGGACATTTCAGGATGTGGACACGTTGCTCACAAGAATCCGCGGAGTACATAATCTCACTACGCCGGAAGAATATATTCGGATGATTGCAATGAGTCGTATTATGTTGCCTAACGTAAAAAATATCCAGGCCAGCTGGCTTACAGTAGGCAAACAAATAGCACAGATTTGTCTTCATGCCGGAGCCAACGATTTCGGAAGCATTATGATAGAAGAAAATGTGGTAAGCGCTGCGGGAGCGCCTCATCGCTTCACTGCTAACGGAATTCAGGAAGCTATATCGGAAGCGGGGTTTGAGCCTCAATTAAGAAACCAGCAATACGAATTCAGGCAAATGCCGGAGCTGATAGAAGAACAGGTGATTGATTATTAAAAATAATTTTTGAAAACGGAGCATAAAAGCTGAGCAATAAAGAATGAAGAAGAAATAATTTTCCTCATTGGGTCTGAAAGTTCTTAATGGTTAAATGAATTATTATTTCTCTTAAATAATTTTGATTTTTTACAGCCGTAATTAATATTTTTAACTCATGGCATTTCAGCATTTTACTC
>JAHEZA010000110.1 GCA_023251335.1 Chitinophagaceae bacterium
ACTTTAAATTCTGAAACTAAAATTTCTATATCTCCGGTCGGAATATTAGGATTTTTATTACTTCTTTCTGAAACGATTCCTTTTACCTGGATCACAAATTCCCTTCCCAATGGATTGTTGTCTAGCTGACCTGTAAGCCCCTCGTTAAAAAGAAGTTGTGTAATTCCATACCGGTCGCGCAAGTCAATAAAGGTAATGCTGCCGAATTTTCTGATGGTTTGTATCCATCCGGCCAATGCCACTTCTTTATTATTATCTGCAAGGCGCAGTTCGCCGCAGGTATGTGTTCTGTACATTCTAATTCATTTTTATTTAAAAATGTTCGTTTACTGACTCGCCTGAGTAGTTCGTGAACATTATGTTTCAAAGCGGGCAAAGATAAAGTCTTCACAAGGGATTTTGAATTTTTAGATTTTTTTTTACATTTTAAACTATTCTTTTATTTTCAGCGTTTGAAATATAATTACCAAAAATAAATGTTCATGAAAAACCTTGCGATTATTATTCTAATGCTATGCAATTATTCTGCATTTTGCCAGGACAATGCTTACCAAAAAGCGTGGAACGCGCTGAATAAAAACAACAGAGCTGAGGCAGAAAAATTTCTTCAGCAGGCAATAAGCGATCCTGCGACGGCACAGGACGCCTATATCACCCATGTTTTTTTACAAACCTATAATGAGAAAGAAGAAGAGGTTACTGATTTCCAATCTGCCTTTTACGATAAAGCAAAAAACCCATATCCTTATATATATGCACTATGGTTTAACAAAGCAGTGCTGGGGCCTTACGGGAAAAAGGAAGCAAAAAGCCAACTAAAACTTATAGACGCGCTGATCAAAGATCCAAAAACGCCCGGCACCCTGGTAGCTGGCGCTGATTATCAAAAAGGTATGAACTATCTGTATTCGGCGAACTTTGATAAGGCACAGGCCTGTTATGATGAAATAGGCAATATCCGAAACTGGCAATATACCGGCCCATTTGAGAATCTATCGGAAAGCGGATATTACAAAGATTATGGCCCGCTAGAGCATCCGGAACCGAATGCGGTTTTTAAATCTCTCTCCAATGCCGACATAAAATGGTTCACCCCGGCGTCTGAAATAAGAGATGGCTGGACACCGGCTATTTACCAATTCAATAACTCAACAGCAGTAATTTATGCGCAGAACTTCGTAAACTCCCCTTCTGACCAGGTCGTGTATTGCAATGTGGGCTGTACTGGCTCCATTAAAGTTTGGATTAATGATGAATTAGTTATTGGAGAACCAAAATCGAGAGTGACAGAGTTCGATAATTTCACTGTAAAATACAATCTTAAAAAAGGTGTAAACAGGGTGCTTGTTCAATTAGGCTATTCTAACGCATCTTACCCAAATTTTTCAGTGAGATTTACAGACGAAACGTATCGCCCAATTCCAAATATAACAGGCTCACCCGTCTATGCTTCTTACCCTAAAAATACTTCTGCGAATAAAAAATATGATCTCATTCCACATTTTGCAGTCCAATATTTTACAGATAAAATAAAAAATGACTCTGCAAACCCTGTAAATTATTTATTGCTCGCAAATGTTTATTTGCGAAGCGAGAACCTGTTGGAAGCCAGGGATGTGATGAGTGAAGCGTTGAAGAAAGCGCCAAACAATTCATTGCTTCGCGAAAAATTACTCGAAGTATTAAGCAAACAAAATAACCGAACGGTGTTGCTTGAAGAATTAGAAAAAATAAAACAGGCCGATCCCGAAAGCGTGTTAGTAATAGACCTACACTTAAAGGAATTGTATGATAACGAAAAATACCAGGAGTGCGAGACTGAATTAAAAAAGCGAATACAACTGTACGGAGAAGATAGGTCAACCGCAGACTACGATATAAAACTGCTAACAAAGGATAAAAAATATGACGAGTTGGTGAAACTGATTGAAAAATTGTATGCAAAATATCCGGATAATACCTATTTGCTGTCATTGATGTATAATATTAAAAAAGACGTTTATAAAGACAATAAAGGCGCTGTGAAACTCTATGAGAACTTCATGAAAGACAATTATGATTTTGACACCTATACTCAATATGCCGATTTGCTTATCGAACAAGGAAACTCAAAAAAAGGATTACAGATAAAAGAAAACTTGGCGAAATTATTTCCTTACAGTCCAACAAATTTTTCAGTTCTATCAAAATATTTTTATTCCATAAAAAATTATGATAAGGCAGCAGATTTTATTAATAAATCACTTGCATTATCACCATACAATGAAAGCTACTGGGAGCAATTGGGCGATATCCAAAACGAAAAAAAGGCGTTGAAGGACGCATTAGCGGCATACGATCAATCTTTAAATTATGATCCCAATCAATATGACATTATAAGTAAAGTAAGAAAACTGAACGATAAGCCTGAGATCTATAAATTATTTCCAGAGACGGATATTGATAAAATAATTAAAGAAGACAATCCGGCATTGGCGAAAAATACCGACTATGGATATTATTATATTCTTGACCAAAAAGACGTAGTGATTTATTCCGATGGAGCAAATGAAGAATATGGCACCTACATTTTGAAAATCACCAATGAAAAAGGGGTTGACCGATATAAAGAAACTTCGATCGATTATAATAGCAATCAAACATTACTGATTGAGAAGGCGGAGATCAGAAAAAAGAACCAAACAAAAATTGACGGAGAACGGAACGATAATGAAATCGTATTTACCAACCTGGAAGTGGGTGATATTATCGTAATAAAATATCGCGTGCAAAGCTATGTTTATGGAAGATTCGCGAAAGATTTTTGGGATAAATATTATTTTGGTGGCAAGGTTTACTCGGCGATTACCAAATACAATTTATTGATACCTGCATCACAAAAGATAAATTACATTTTTACCAATTCTAACCTCCAGCCTGTTGTCAAAAACGAAGAAGATCTTAAATTATATAGCTGGGTGGTAGACAAACCTGAGCCTTTGAAAGATGAACCTCTGATGCCATACAATGTAGATGCAGGAACCATTCTGCACATATCTACTGTTGGCGCGTGGAAAGATATTGCCGATTGGTACAGCGATATCAGCAATAATAAATCTGAAGAAGATTTTGAAATACTGGCGTTGTATAAAAAATTATTTCCCGATCCGAATAAAAAAATGACACAATTTGAAAAAGCCAAAATCATTTACGATTATATAGAAGGTAATATCAGGTACAGTTCTGTGTCATTCAGGCAAAGCGCGTATGTTCCTCAAAGAGCTTCTGCCACGCTTACTTCCCGGCTCGGCGATTGTAAAGATCTTTCCAATTTATTTGTGACACTTGCGCGAAAAGCAGGTATCACCGCTCAAATGGTTTTGGTAGATACGAGGGATAATGGACAAAAAGATATCCTGTTGCCTTCGGTAGAATTTAATCATTGCATTACAAAAGCGGTATTGGACAAGAAAAGCTATTATATCGAATTGACCGATAATTATTTGCCTTTCACGGCATTGCCAAATAATCTGAATGGCGCGCTGGCATTAGAGATACCGTATAAAGCAGTAAATGAAAAAGAAGAACTCATACATCTAAACCCGGTAAACAGATTAAAGGATGTTATTAAGCGAAAGATGGATATTTCTCCGTCGGATAATGGGAACCTGAATGTAACTGTGAATACAATAATGCATGGAGCGTTTTCTTCTTCGGTGAGAGAAAACTATATAAACCTGGATAATGAAAAGCAAAAATTAGATATGCAAAAATCCGTTGCCGGATCTTTTAAAAACAATGTAACTATGGAAAAAGTAAGTTTTAAAGATCTTGATAAACTTGATGATTCGGTAGCTTATTCGTATAGTTATAAAGTAAATAATGAAATTGCTGAAATAGGCAGTTTAAATACTTTTCAAATAGTTTACCCGGATATCGTAGCGTCATTAGATAATTTTTCGGCCGATAAAAGAGATTACCCAATAGAATACTGGCGCTATGAAACAGTGGATGCTTATGAGACTACGGTAAATGTTACAGCCCCCGAGGGAAAAAAGTTTGTTGAATTGCCCAAGGGAGAAACATTATCATTCCAGGGATTAAAGTATTCTCTTCAATACACTTTAAAGGCGCCGGATAAATTGGTCATTACAAGAAAATTCAGCGATGGCCGGGAACAACAAATAGCGCCAAAAGATTATGTCGCTTTCAAATCTTTCTTCGAGAAAATAGTGAAATCTGAACAGAAATTTATTGCTTATAAATAGAAGGTTATAAAAAAATAAAGTTGCAAGCTATCTTCAGTTCACAACTTGATGCCAGCGCACAGTAAACGAAGAATAGAAGAGGTTTTATGTTTATCTATTTTTCTTTAGCGACCATAACTTTATTAAATCAGGAATGGATTCGTTTTTTTGTAAGACTAATACCAAACAGATATTTTTAAACATGTGAAAAATATCGTTTATTTGTTAATTCAATCACCTTAAAACTACTTCTTATGTTTCTGCTTGTTATTTTTTACATCGCATTTATGATCTTCATAGTGGCCGCTATGTGGAAAACCTTTGAAAAGGCAACCCAGCCCGGATGGGCCTGTTTAATTCCTTTTTACAATTATTACATCATGGCTAAAATAGGTGGCGTAAAAAACTGGTGGCTTATTTTTATTCCATTGGTCAACATTTATATCATTTTTGTAATAGCGATTGCCGTGGCCAAATCTTTTGGAAAAGATACCGGGTTTGGAATCGGACTTATTTTCCTGGGGTTTATCTTCTATCCTATTTTGGGTTTTGGAGATGCAAAGTACATTGGCCCTAATGGCATACATACCATGAATGATGAGATTAATCAGATAGGATCAAATTAGGTTGAACTTTTTTTATAACAGATTAAATGGAAAGCCCCGCAAATGCGGGACTTTCCATTTAACAAGATTTACTATCAGCTATTTTTATTTTCGGGCCGCAAAAATTATACAAATCCTGTAATGCCTTACTGCACTGGTATTTATCGCTATCAATCGTAAAGCATAGTGAACAAACAAATAAACCGGATTCTTATTTAACTATTCCACATCCACCCGCACCCCTTCGCTATGTGCTGTAAATTCCGGTGCATACATACATTGAATGGTGGTAATGCCGTTGCTGAAATTCCCGGCGTGAGTTACAAACATCGGATATTCAAAAACATAAGTTCCTTTATTCAGATAGCTGAAAAAGAAATTAGTGCTTACATCTTTGGTGGTTTCATAATAACCAAGTCCGCCCTGGTATTTATATTGGCTGATGACATTCGTTGGCTCCATACATGATGCGCGCATATCTTTCATGTGCACATATTCCATATCACGATCCACACGAAGTTCTATTCTCACTTTTATTTTATCGCCAATATGCAATGTATCACCATCATTTACCGGAATTAGGATAGGGCCATTATCAGTATTTTTTTCAATAAATAATTTCTTCGAAAGTTTCAATGGCGTTTCAGAAAAAGTAATTCTATCAAGATTTTCAAAGTATTGCCAATAGACGGAACCCCAGGATGGTGATTCGTTAATTGGTATATTAGTTCCTTGGTTTATTGGGGAAGAAACAGTAACATTAACATTCCCCATTTCAGGTTTTACATTATTGCCATCAATTCTACGTTTGAAATATCCGGTTCCTGTTTCCTGGTTTTCATCTTTGCTATTAATGGTTGTAGAACCTAAGTTTATGCTAACTGTTTTCTCTTGCGATAACCAATCGGTTCCCTGCAACAGAAGCGCATAACATGCATCAGCCGTGGCTTTTGTAGTTTCCCAATTATTGGTTTGTTTATTTTTCAACAGCCATGTTTTTAAATCACCAATTGTTTTTGCATCATTTTCAATTTCAGAAAACGCTTCTATCATCAACGACTGTGATTCTATCGGGGCCTGGTACCACCAATATCCTTTTTTGTCCCAATCTTTCCAATACGTTCCGAGTTCGGGATTGTTGATTGAATTTTCTTTCAATGATTTAATGATTGCTTTTGCAATCGTTGTTTCATCTGTTCTGTAGAGGGACAAAGCAATCATTCCCTGCATGAATTTACTCTGGCCCAGCCAATACTTTTTAGTCTGCTCACGGTAATAGTTATACGCAATTTTCGTTTCTTTGGCAATGGCATATTCGGGAAAGAAGCTGCGCATGTACAAATACTGAATGGCAATCGTAGAAAGATTATCCTGGTTGAGTTTTATTTTAGATTTTATCAAATCATCATAATCTCTTTTCAGCATTTTATCAAGATAAGGCATTGCATTATCCAGAATAGATTTCAACTGAATTTGTTGCTCTGCTGGGTAAGCATTTAATTTTTTTAAATGCCCGATTCCTGTTACAATATATTGAGTCATGTAGCGGTTATCCGGGCCGCCTTTGAACCATACGAAACCACCATTTGGTGATTGCATGTCTCTCAATTTGTTGATGGTAGATTCTAATTGCAAACTCATTTTTACCATGTCAAAAAGCAACGCAATATTTTTCTTTTGCTGTTCTTCACTTTGCGCCTGAAATACCCACGGCGTTTCTTCCAGCAAAACGGATTTTAATTCTTCATTTTTTTGAAGATTACTCATTAATGCGGAAGTATCTGTCGTAGCCCATTTCTCAAAAACTGCTTTTATTTTGGGCGAAGAATTGACAATTTTTTGCGCTAAGGCATTCGCATAAAAACGATTAAAAGTTTGCTCAGCACATTCATAAGGATATTCCATTAAATAAGGCAAAGCCTGCACCGCGTACCATGCAGGATTGGTCGTATATTCCACCGTCAGCCCGTAATTAGTAAGGGTTTTAGAATTACCTGAATTAATTAATTTTTCAAATTTAAAATCTTTTGTTCCATCTCCACGCATTGGCAAAGGCATCGTTTCCGTTACCAGCATTCGATTGGTAACGATTGGAATTGCAGCCTCTTCTCCGTCGCTGATCTCACCTGCTTTTGCCACGATTCTATAAACAACAGCATTATTAAAATCACCGGGGATTTCTATTGAGAAATTTACAAGAGTACTTTGTCTTGCAGCAGCAGTAAACTTTTGAACAGGATTTACATTTTTAAACCATCCATCTACAGGATTCATAGTTGATGCATTTAATAATTGTAATTCCGCTTGTCCGCTTACTTCTTTATCACTAAGGTTTACAATTTTAGCGCTGAATTCCATCTTGTCTCCTTCGCGTAAAAAGCGTGGGGCATTGGGCTGCACCATTAAATCTTTTTGTGTGATGACCTTTTTTTCTGCATAACCGGTGGCCAAATCTTTTGTGTGTGCCAATGTCATTAACTTCCATTGCGTAAGCGCTTCGGGCATGGTAA
>JAHEZA010000111.1 GCA_023251335.1 Chitinophagaceae bacterium
GGAAAGTATTTATCGATGGTACCAAAGCAGATTATGTAAAAACAGATTACGTGTTGCGTGGGATGTATATTCCCGCAGGTAATCATGAAATTGAATGGAGATTTGAACCGGAATCCTTTACCGTTGGACGAATGGTAAGTATCATTTCTAACATGTTGGTCGCTTTATTATTGTTAGCAACGATTATTTTTTATGCCATGAAAAAGAAGAAACCGGATGCTCACGTATTATAAATCGGGAGGTTGAGTTTTGACAAAATTATCCATCATAACCATTTGCTTCAATAACCTGCAGGAAGTGTTGGACACTTGCCGCTCGGTTGACGAACAAACAATTCCACCTTTTGAGCACCTTATTATTAATGGTTCTACCAATAGTGAAATCAAAGATTATTATTTAAAAAATGAAACGGCGCTTTTCCGGAAAATCGTTAATGAGAGAGACAATGGCATCGCAGATGCATTTAACAAAGGAATAAAAAAAGCCATCGGAGATGTTATTCTATTACTCAATTCAGGTGATTGTTTATACGATAAGCATGTAATCAAGATTGTGTTGGAAAAATTTAATGCGGACAAAGATTTGATGTGGCTTCATGGAAAATACAGGTTCAACAGAAGTGGAATATGGGTTACGCTCGGAAAACCTTTTGAAGAAAAAAAATTGTACCGCGGCATGCGAAGCTTGTCGCACCAAACGATGTACGTAAAAAAAGAGTTGTACGATACATATGGTTTGTATGATCCTTCTTATAAAATTGCAATGGATTTTGATTTTGTAGCACGCATTCGCAACGAGAAATTTTTATTCATTCCTGAAATACTTGCAACTGCAATCCCTGATGGAATCAGTTCATCGCAATATGATCTTTCATTAAAAGAAACCAACCGGATTGTGAAAAAATACCTGGGGAAAGGCTGGAAAAATAATCTCTGGAATTTCAGATTAAAAACACTTAAGGCCGTGCAAAATATTCCGATATTAGGTAAAATGCTTTACCGGATAAAAGTGGCTTTGGGTTTGGCGAATGCGTAAAACCTCATCCTGGTCAATGGTCTAAAATAATTATTTCTTTTATCCGTTATTTTCTTTTATTTGTAATAAAATTGTCCCTTCATATATTAAATCTCCTACAATGAAATTGACTACTTATTCCTTTCTCATTTCAATTATAACAATCGTTCTTTTCAGTAGTTGCAAAAAAGATGATCCAATAGTTTTTGATCCGCCTGTAGTTACGGCCGGCAATGCTCAAACTGTTCAACTGCCAATCAATTCAATTACACTAACCGGAGCGGCTGATAGCAGTAAGCATAAAATTACCGGTTATTTGTGGAGTGAAGTTTCGGGTCCCAATGTTCCCGTTATTGCAGCCGAGAGTTCCCCAACTACTTTAGTGAATGGACTTGTTTCCGGCGTTTATATTTTTCAATTGACGGCGATAAATAGTGATGGATTAGCAGGAGTAAGTACCGTAACAATTACAGTTACACCTTCTTCGATAGCCAAGTTGAATTTACAACCTGCTAATAATCCTACCGAAGTACATATTTGGGGAAACAGTTCCGGTTTAGACCAATCGACACCAATCTCTCATGAGATCGGGGCTGCGGAATGGACTTATAACGGCGCGAGCATTGGAATCAGAGCGGCACTCAAATTTGATCTAAGCGCGATTCCTTCAAATGCCACTATAACAAGTGCCAAACTTTCCTTATATAGTAATCCTAACGCGCTAAACGGCGATCATGTTAATCCGAATGCAGGCACCGATAATGGAATGTTGATCCAAAAGATCACTACCTCGTGGGATCCGGCTACAGTTAATTGGATAAATCAGCCTGCGAGCACAACTGCTGACCAGATTTCCATTCCTTCAACAGCACTGCCATCTCTGGACCTTCCGGATATTGATGTTACTACAATGGTAGCTCAAATGGTAAATAATAATGCTAATTATGGTTTTCTGATTCGGTTACAACATGAAGTTCTATACAATTCGAGAATTTTTTGTTCAAGTAAGTATCCCGATGCTACGAAATATCCGAAATTGGTTGTAGAATATCAAATAAAATAGGCTTGAAAATTATCTGATATAAGGGTATCTTTTGTTAGTCATCTTCCTGCAAAAGGTTTATGAATTCGGATCAAAAAGAAAATCTTTTTATTTGTTTGTTTACTGCAATTCCCCGCTCAAAATATTTTTTTCAAATAAAAAATTACTCTGTCCTCAAACTATCCGCAGGATTTGCCAGGGCTGCTTTTGTAGAATGAAACATTACCGTTATTACTGCTGTAAACACGATCACTAACGCGGATAGAATAAATGGTACCACAGACAAACCCGGATTGTAAGGAAATATATTAAGCCAATTGTGCATAAAATAATAAGCTATCGGAAATGCGATTAAGGCAGCTATCAACGCCAGCCATAAATAATTAACGGTAACAAGACTTACAATCTGTGCAATATTGGCGCCCATAACTCTTCGTATGCTGATCTCCTTTTGTCTTTGTTGTGTGGTAAAAGCAGTAAGGCCCAGCAATCCGAGGCATGTAATGATAATAGTGAGCAGCGAGAAAGCAGCAAAAATCTTTCCGCGTTTCTGGTCGGCAGCATATTGAGAATTAAAATCGTCATCAAGGAATTTATATTCAAAAGGTAAATTCGGAAAATATTTTTTCCACGTATCTCCAATCCGGGCGATAGATGTTTTAAGATTTCCTGTACTCATTTTTAACTGAATCATATTTCCGTTGGGGCCGTAAAACAACAACAGAGGCGCAATAGGATTGTACAACGATTCCTGGTTAAAATCTTTTACCACACCTACTACTTCCAGGTAATTCGAAGAGGTATCTCCTGGAAATTTCACGCGTTTTCCTATTGCTTCCTTCCATCCAAAATGCTTTACCATGGCTTCATTCACAAGAATACTATGCATTGTATCCGCAAGACTGGAGAAATTGCGCCCTTTTGCAATTGGGATGTTTAAAGCAGGCAAGAAGTTTTCATCGATGCCATAACATTCAACCGCCTTATCTACAAAACCACTGTCCGTTTGTATTCTGAACAGGTTAAAGTTAATATTAGGATTTCCCGGATAGCAATTTCCTGATCCAACCATCTTTACGCCGGCTACGCTTCTAAAATCATTGTTCATCGAATTAATCTTGCCACGTTCATCCTCTCCTGTATTTACTGTTACAATCATTACCTGGTCTTTATTAAAGCCGACATCTTTCTTTTGCAAATAAGAAAGTTGGGAATAAACAACCCAGGTGCATATCAACATTATCATTGAAATAGCAAACTGCAACACCACCAGTGTGCGCCTAAGATTAATATTGCCAGATGCCTTTGACAGTGCACCTTTTAATATACTGACAGGTTGAAATGACGAAAGATAAAATGCCGGATAACTTCCTCCGACCAGACCTGTAAACAAACCAATGCCCAACAATAAGAAAATATTGAACGGCTCAAATAAAGTGTGTAAAGTAAATTCCTTTCCGGACAACGTGTTGAACGAAGAAAGTAAAGCCATCGCCAGCAAAAAACTTAATAATACGGCAATAAGCGCTGTAATTATTGATTCTCCCAAAAATTGGAGGACTAATTGTTTTCTTGAACAGCCTGTTACCTTACGTATTCCTATTTCTTTTGCCCTGCGGGCTGACCTTGCTGTCGTCAGATTCATATAATTGATACTTGCAATCAACATCATAAAAAAAGCAACTGCAGAAAATATCCAGATATATGACATGCTACCCAGTTCTTCAGGCTCGCGTTGTAATTTTGAATGCAAATGAATATCTGTTATCGGCTGCACACCATAATGCATTTTTACATTGAATTGTGCAAAAATGGGCGCCATGTATTTTTCGTACATGGGCACGAGTTTTTTATTAAAGGCTGTGGCGTTCGTACCCGGCTTTAAAAGCACATAAGTAAAGTTGTTGAAATTCCCCCAGTTGCCGTCACCACCCTGGTTCTTAGGTATTGTGGACCATGATATTAACATATCAAAACGCAGATGAGAATTATGAGGAATATCTTTTATTACACCCGTGACTTTATACACATCATACACCGTGCGAAGTGTCTTGCCAACAGCCGGATTATTTTTTCCGAAGTATTTATTTGCAAGCGTTTTTGAAATTACAATGCTGTTGGGTTCGGTCAGAGCATGTGCAGGATTACCCTCTATAAAGGGATACGTGAAAATTTTAAAGACGGTACTATCTGCATAATAAATCTTTGTTTCATAGAAATTATTTTCACCGTTCTTAAACAAAGTTCTTTCCTTACCCATGAATCTCGCGGATTCTTCTACCTCCGGGTAATCCTTTTTTAATGTTTCAGCAAGAGGCGCCTGTGTTAAAGTCCAGTCGGTGTTTTTATCGCGCTCCTGGATGAAAGAAATAATCCGGAATATACGATCCGCTTTCTTATTATAACGGTCATAGTTTAATTCATCACGTACATAAAAAATCAAAAAGAGGCTGAATGTAATGCCAATAGTAAGCCCTAAAATATTAAGTAAGCTGTACCATTTATCTTTTTTGAAATTGCGGGCTGCAACAAGCAAAAGATTTTTTATCATATATGATTTGTTTTATAGTTGTTTAAAGCCTTGCTCATTTCCGAAATTCACTTTTTTTTCTCATCTGCCTGATGTTATACGCTACCTTACCGGATTAAGTTACATGCCGATTTAAAAATATTTATTTTAAGAAACGGAATCTATTTTCCAAAAGCGGTCTTGTTTAGCAAGCAACAGGTATGCCATCCCTTAAACTGCTGCCAGTAAAGGGATTGTAAAAATGACACCCATAAAAGTGTCCGAAAACGAACACCTTGTGAACGGATGTATTACACTTTTCACGCAGTAAACAAACCAACGAACCTGCCTGATCATGCCCAGCCACGTTTTTATAAATACATGTCAAAACAAAAATCTTGTTTATTTGTTTGTTCACTGTGATTTTTAAAATCAAAAAATGTTTCTCTTACAATATGCCACGGTCATAAAGAATTTTGAAACAATTCCAATTTTCAATAACGAAGCGGGAATTTTTTTTTGATATTTAACCATAGAAATTATGGATGGCTTTGGTTTTGTATCGCCCAGGTAATACATTAATTTTTCTTCTGAATCTATTTTAAGGTTACGCATCAGCCGCCAGTAATAATCAAAAACAACCAGGTTTTTCAGAATATCTTTTTTTTGTTCATTCAGAAAAGTGATATTTTCCGGTATCTGAATTTCAGGATTGTATTTAGTATAAGCAGTTACTTGTTCATCGTGGAAGCCGACGTTGACAAGTATTTTATCAATATAAAATGGCGCTCCGGTTTGCTGAATCAGGCGGATATAGTATTCAAAATCAACGATAAATTTATATCGGTTGTCATAAAAAATATCCAGTCCATTTCTCACCAGTGTGCAACTTGGATTGCCGATATACACTTTTTTCAAAAGGTGATACGGATTTGAATTTAAAAATGCTTTATCAGTTGCACTCATTTTTACAACTTCTTTTTTCCCGGAATCTGCTTCTATATTTTGAAATGCTGAGTAGAGAAAATCGGTATTTGGGTTTTGCTGAACAGCGTTGAAAAATTGCTGCAGGGCATCGTTGGTCGCAAACCAATCGTCATTGTGCATGAGTTTAATCCAACTGCCGCTTGCTTTTCGTATTGCTTCATTCCAGTTTTCGGGTGTGCCTAACGGCTGTTCATTTTTATAATAAGTAAGGTTAGGTATGGATTTATATTCTTTGAGCAAAAGTTCTACTGAATTATCCGGGCTATCGTCAGTAATTACTACTTCAAAACCTTTAAAAGTCTGTATCGAAACCGAGTCTAATAATCTTCTTAAATAGTCAACCTGCTTGTATGCCGGAATGCAGACGGAAATAAGGGGCGCGCTTTTCATGTCTTTAGATTAGAAATTTTTTCTGCAACGGTAACCAAATGAAAAGGAGGCGCTTTCTGCTGGTATTCAATCTTAAAACCACAATGAATTAATAATTCGCTCACCAGTTCAAGACTGTAAACATGATGATGCACACACCTGTTTATAAAATTATCGTTGGTTCTGTTTTTTAATTGTTCGGCTGTGCTTACCATATCATCTTTTGTTATATCATGCAGGCGATAAATTTCTTCAAAATGCGTGGTGTCATGTTCGTTCGTGCCTTCATTGAAATCCTGTATTAAATGGGCAAATGATGTATAGGGCCTGTTATGGTCAAACGTAAAATTTTTATCGGGCAAGACCAGCACAATTTTGCCATCTTTCTTTAAAACTTCGTTCCATCTTTGCAGCGCTTTTATTGGATTGGCCACATGCTCAAGACTATGGCAGGACAACAAAAAATCATATTTTTCATTTTCAATCTCGCTTAATTCGCTTGCTTCCGAAATATATTGAATGCCTTTCTTTCCCTTTGCATAATTATAACTCGTGCCTTCTTCAATTTTGCCTTCCCAAACAGTTTCGGCGCTATAATTTACTCCGTCAATGATTTCTGCAAAAAGATACACAGGGAAATAAGATTTCAAATTAAAGAAAGCGCTTGGCCCCCCGATCTCTAATCCCGTCTTATCTTTTAATCCGTAACTGATTTCGATTAATTTCCTTTTTTGCGGCCTGGTAATATATGAAACTAATGTAATTATGTATTCGGAAAACTTCATGATTTATATTTAATATTGCAAAGAAAGTATTTCTTTATCACTATTCGGATTGGAGTTCTTCGTAAAATTGAAATAAGAACAAAGTTGGAATACATTTCTTTTAGCCATTAATACTCAATTTCTGAAGAAAAGAAATAATGAAAATCGCTGCTGCCGTCATCCTTTATTATCCCGATGAAAGTGTTATAAAAAACATATTGTCCTATTCCAATTTGGTTGAAAAATTGTATCTGATAGACAATTCAGAAACGTCTTCTAAACTGATAATGGAACATGTGGAACGATTTAGCAATCCGGTGTATATACATGATGGAGAAAATAAGGGAATCGCTGCCAGGCTCAACCAGGTTGGTAATCTCGCGATAAATGAAGGTTTTGAATGGCTGTTGACTATGGACCAGGATTCTTTGTTTGAAGAGGAAACATTCGTTAGTTATTTGAATTGTGTTGCCGGGTTTGACAAGAAGGAAAATGTGAGCACGTTCGGAATAAACCACACGGAAAAATTGGCTTATTCTGATATTTGTATATCGACACAGGTAAATCATCTGATCACTTCCGGGAGCATTTTAAATTTAGGGTTGGTAAATGGAATCTGGGGTTTTGATGAGAAATTATTT
>JAHEZA010000112.1 GCA_023251335.1 Chitinophagaceae bacterium
GCTTTCATTACCCGCGCTGTGGCTGTATTCAAGAATTTTAAAATCCGATTTGCGAACAGCATTTAATATTTCGGGAGGTGTTTCAATATCGGGCTGGCCAATATTCAAATGATAAATGGTAATGCCCCTTTTTTTTGCGTCTTCCGCAAACGGAACCAATTTCCTGATGGGTGAAGCGGGCATTATTTTGCCGCGGTTACTTATTGATAGCATAGTGTAAAGTTAATTTTAAGTAGAAATAAAATGACATATACAATTCCAAATCTTAAAGAAAAATATAGTTTCCTAAATCGAAAGCGGAAACAGTTATTCTTTCTCAGCCGTTAATACCATCCTTAACTCGCCATAACTAATATGTTCGGGTAAATTTTCCTTCAACGTTTTAAAACTTTCTTTGCCATGAATTTTTGCCGCTTCTTTTATCAACCCTTGTTTTTCCACTGAAACCAAATCATCCATATTTATTTGTTTACTGGCAATGAACGACGACAGGTGTCCTTCAATAGTTCCTGTTGTCATGTTTCTTTCTTTAGCGATTTCAACAACGGATTTACCTTCTTTAAATAAATTGAATGATAAAATATTGGTCGGTGTTTTTTCGTCCGACGATTTTTCTTTCCGCTCTCTTTTAGGATTCGCTTCTTTGGCAGCCATATTGCTTTTCACATCATTTCTTCTGCAATAATTCTGTACCAAATCTAAAATGTCATCACCATATTTTTCTGCCTTTGCTTTCCCGAAACCGCTTAACTGCATCAATTCCTTTTTAGTGAATGGCAGATAGGTTGCAATTTCTTTCAGCGCGTTTTGATTAGCCACCAAATAAATTGGCAAATCGGATTCTTCAACAATCCTGTCGCGCCAGCGTTTCAAACTGTCAAATAATTCTTTGTTAGATACGTCCGTGTAGGATTGTTTTTTTCCACTTGCATAGGAAGACACTTTTAACCGGGGCAGTTCATATTTTATTTTATGCGTTAAAAATGTAGTAACTGAAAATGGTTCCTTGCAATATGATAAATAATAATTTTGAAGATGTAAAGCCATCAAAAGCTGGTTTAAATATTCATCAATAATATTGGATGTCTCCCTGTGCTCGGTTATCAATGGATGATTTTGTACTTCGGCCTGGAAAGCCAGGAACTTTGGTGAAAAATAATTTGCAGCATCATTAATTCTTTTTTGCAACGTCACATTTTTTTCAATCATGGGTTCTTCTTTCATTAAAGCACCTGTTTGACTTAAGAATTTTAAGCCAATATTTCTTTCAGCAGTAAATAAACTTTTAAATTCATTTATCCATTTGGCAGCATCGCTGTTTAGTTTTTCCTTGTGTTCATTTAGCTGAAAAGCCAACACATTCACCAGCGAATTTATTTCATTAAAAGAAAAAATATCTTCTAATAACTGTTGGGTAAATATTTGCCTGGCACCTTCAAACCTCTCTGCCAGCGAGCCTTTCGGCGTCAGCGTTTTCTGTCCGGTTATTACATTTGCATTACTGTAGATTGCAGCTGCGGGAATTTTTGACAATAATACAATTCCATCCAGGTTGGTACAGCGGCTGAGCGCTACATACACCTGGCCGCTACTAAAGGCCGCTCCCGCATCTATCATTACTTTTTCAAACGTAAGCCCCTGGCTTTTGTGAATGGTAATAGCCCATGCAAGCCTTAATGGAAACTGAGTGAAGGTACCAAGCACTTCCTGTTCCAATTTTCCATCGCTCCGGTTCAATGTATAGCGCGAGTTTTCCCACGTTTCCTTTGCCACATTAATTTCGAAATCATCAGACTCTACAATTATTTCTTCCTGCGTCAACGATTTTATGACGCCAATTTTTCCATTAAAATATTTTTTTTCTACCGTATCGTTTTTCAAAAACATTACCTGAGCGCCGACTTTTAAAATAAGTTCACCTTCTGCCGGATACATATTTTCAGGAAAATCTTCTTCGATAATGGCGTGGTAAGTTACAGAGGCAGCAGATAATTTGTGCAGCTCGCGCGCATTGATTTGGTCCGCCTGGTTATTGTGTGAAGTAAGCGTAATATATTTCTCTTCCAGCCCAGGCCTGAAAGACGGAAAATATCTCTGATGAAGATCTTCAAAATCATCCGCGTTCATTTGATTGTTTCGCACTTTATTTAAGAGATAAACAAATGAATCTTCTTTCTGCCGGTAAATTTTATTGAGTTCAATTAACATCGGCATTTGTTCCTTCACGACATAACTATCGAAGAAAAATTCTGATGAATAATATTCCTGCAAAATACTCCATTCATGGCGTTGAGCCACAGGAGGCAATTGGTACAAATCACCAATACATAACAGTTGTACGCCACCAAAAGGAAGTTCATGTTTTCTACGTACTGATCGTAAAATCGTATCAACTGCGTCCATCGTATCACAACGCACCATGCTAATTTCATCAATTACCAATAACTCCATCTTACGAAGAATCTCCTGCCGCCGCGTGTTGAATTTCATTTTCCCAAGCAATTCACTTTTGCTGGCTGCAGTTGGCAAAAAAGGATGGAATGGCAATTGAAACAAACTGTGTAATGTAACACCGCCGGCATTGATAGCGGCAACGCCTGTGGGCGCCGCAACGATAATATTTTTGGAACAATTTTCTTTTAGGTATTTCAGAAAAGTTGTTTTGCCGGTGCCGGCTTTCCCGGTCAAAAAAATATTCTCACTTGTTTCTGTAACGAAACGATAAGCAAGATCGAATACTTCATTTCGATCTATCGAGTTTGTACTTAATGTAACAATATTATTAGCCATAGAATCATTTATAAACACAACATTAAAGATATTTTTTTATCGCCGGTATGAAGAAATTAGAGAAATTGAAGATAACGAAAATCATTGGTGCGGGAACTCCTGGTATTAGTAATGTTGTTGTTTTCATACAGTGAACAAAGTTTTATTGCCGATTTCTATTTTCCTCTTTTACAATTTACTACTTTCGCTCTGGTCAAATAAAATTTTAATGATGAAAAAACTTTCCTTTTCTCTCGTTGCAATCTTTCTACTGTTTTTTTATTTTTCTGCGAACGCCTATACAAGACTCCCTGATATTTTTTCAAATAATATGGTGTTGCAACAACAAACAACAATTCATTTTAATGGCTTTGCAGACCCCGGACAAAAGATAAGTGTCATTGCAGGATGGAATGGAGATACTTTAAAAACTGCTGCCACATCAAATACAAAGTGGACAGTTGACTTAAAAACACCCAAAGCCGGAGGACCTTACCAGATAACTATTATAGGCGATAGCACCATTACCATAGAAAATGTGTTGATTGGTGAAGTATGGATATGTACCGGGCAATCCAACATGGAATTTAGCGCTGACTGGCATTTTAATAATTACCAGGAAGAGATCAATAAAGCCAACCATCCTGAGATACGTTTTTTTCACATTCAGAAAATATCAGCTTCTTATCCACAGCAGGAAGTCCGTGGCAAATGGGAAGTATGTACGCCGCCAACAATGCATTTATTTAGTGCAGCGGGATATTTTTTTGGAAGAACTTTAAATGAGAATCTTCACCAACCTGTCGGCTTGATAGAATCCTGCTGGGGAGGCTCTCCGGTAGAAGCATGGACACCCGAAGAAGTTTTCAAAAACAATGAACAACTGGCCATTTCGGCAACGAAATTAACGCCCGTTCCCTGGAGCCCGGTAAGGCCCGGTGTAAACTATAATGCGATGATAGCACCTATTATTAATTTTCCAATTGCGGGCGCTATCTGGTACCAGGGCGAAGCCAATGTAATTAATGCATCCGGCTATCAGGCAACTTTTAGTGAAATGATACAATCGTGGCGAATGCAGTGGAAAAAAGAATTCCCTTTTTATTTTGTACAGATAGCACCGTTCAATTATGGACAAGGTTATGGAGGAGCGGAAGTAAGGGAAGCACAATTGCAAACTTATCGCACTGTGCCCAAAACGGGAATGGTGGTAGTGACTGATATCACCGGTGACACAAATGATATTCATCCGAAAGATAAGCTGGACGTGGGAAAAAGGCTTGCAGCCTGGGCGCTTGCCAATACTTACGGCAAACAAAATATTATCTTTTCGGGCCCTCTCTATCGTTCTATGGATATAACAGGAAATAAGGCGATCCTCTATTTTGATTTCGCAAAAGATGGATTGATAAAGAAAGGCGAGCACCTTACTGATTTTCTTATTGCGGGCGGCGATCATCAATTTTTTCCTGCAACAGCGACTATTTCGGATAGCACTGTAATTGTTTATAGCGCACAGGTGGCGAATCCTGTGGCCGTAAGGATGGGATTTACCAATACAGCAATTCCAAATCTTTTTAATAAAGCAGGATTACCAGCATCACCTTTCAGAACTGATGACTGGGATTTAAAACAACGATAACGTATATGATTAGCCGATAATAATTTGGCAACATTTACAGTAAAGAAAGAAATAATCAGTATTCCTATTCAAAGAGAATATCATCGTCAAATTGTCGCTATCCTACCAAATCTTTACACGCGAAGAATCAGGTACATACATTTCATCACCGGGCTTCACATTAAAGGCTTTATAGAATTCATCTATGTTTACGAAAGGCCCGTTCACCCTGGATTTAGCAGGTGCATGAGGGTCCGTTAGTAGTTGAGTTTTCAGGCTTTCATCGCGTGTTTCATAAAGCCAACTCAAAGCATAGCCAAGAAAAAAACGCTGCATAGGCGTAAAGCCGTCTATCACTTTATTATCCTTGAATGCCTTTGATTTCTCAAAAGCGGTAAGTCCTATTTCCAAACCACCAAGGTCAGCAATGTTTTCTCCCTGGGTGACTTCACCGTTGATATGATACCCCGGCACAGGTTCAAAAGCATTGAATTGTTTTATAATTCCTTCGCCCCTTTTCGTAAATTGTAGAGAATCTTCTTTGGTCCACCAGTTGTGTAAATTTCCTTTATCATCATAGAGCCTTCCCTGGTCATCAAAGCCATGAGTGATTTCGTGGCCGATGTAAGAGGCACCCACATATCCCCACATGGTGGCATCATCCAGTTCGGCATCTTCGTAGCCCGGAACAATAAAAGCCGCGGCAGGAAAAACAATTTCGTTATTGCTCGGATCATAATACGCATTATACGTTTGCGGAAACATGTCCCACTCATCTTTATTTACCGGTTTGCCCAACTTATTTATTTTAAAATCATACCACCACTTATCAGCATTCATCTGATTTTGCAAATAACTTTCCTTACTGATATCCATACCCGAAAAATCTTTCCATTTATCAGGGAAGCCAATTTTCTTTTTAATCGCTGCAAGTTTTATCAGCGCTTTTTCTTTGGTACTGTCGCTCATCCATGTAAGGTTTTGTATTCTTTCTTTATACGCGTCTCTTATTGCTTCTACCATTTTGATGTAGCGTTGCTTAGCGGAATCATTAAAATATTGCTTTACGTAAAGCTGGCCTAATAGTTCCCCCATAGCGTCTTGCTCAGAATTGACCACTCTTTTCCAGCGTGGCTTGCGCTCCTTAGCACCACTCAATAATTTATTAAAATTAAAATTTTCAATACCATATGCGTTTGGTAATGCGTCTGCATAATGTTCTAATAAATGAAAACGTAAATAATTTTTTAAGACAGGGGCTGGCGTCGATTTCAAAATTCCATCAAGCGCGGCAAAAAATTCCGGCTGGCCTACAATCACTGAATCAATATGTTTTACTCCCGTGGCCGAAAGAAATTTTTCCCAGTTCATTACAGGGTATTTTTTTGAAAGATCGTTGATTGCGATTTTATTATAATTGGCATAGGGATCTCTCAATTGTTCCCGCGTGCGCGAAACCTTAGCCAGTTTTGTTTCAAAAGCCAGTATAGAAGTTCCTATGTTTTTAGTTTTCGCTGTATCAGTGCCGCTTAGTTCAAGAATTTTTGTAATGTGCCTTACATATTCGTTCCTGATATTTATTGTAGAAGAATCTGTCTTAAAATAATACTCCCGATCTGGCAGGCCAAGCCCTCCCTGCCATAGCTTGTATGCCTCCAGATCACTGTATTTATCATCAGGGCCCACAGCAGCATCGAATAAATTGTCAATTCCATTATCATACAATTGAGTAATTGTTTCCATGAAGGAATTGATGGTTTGTATTGAATTAATGGTATCAAGCCACGGCTGTAATCTTTTCGTCCCTTCCTTTTCTATTGTGGCAGTATCCATTGCAGCCATCCAGAAATCGCCAATCATTTGCGACGCACTTCCCTTTGCGCCTTCATTTTTAGCAGCCTCTTCACTAATGGTTTTAAGCCTTCTTTGGTTTTCTTCATTAACAACGTAACCAATGCCCCATCCATTCTGATCAGCAGGAATAGGATTCTTCTTAATCCAACCGCCATTAGCATACTCAAAAAAATCATTTGATGACTTAACAGTAGTATCAAGATTAGCGGCTGCTACGTAAGCTTTTACCTGCGTTTTGCTGTTATTATTACAGGAAAGTAATAAAGAACAGATGATGGCAATTGGAAAGACTTTGTTGAACATAGTTGTTATTTTAAGTTTGATAAAAAGACAAGGCAGAGTAAATTACAAAAACTTCGTGTATCATTTAGGTTCGTCACTGATATATTTCCAGGATTTCGTTTTGACGCAGTAAACAAAGAAAAAACTCAAATTCTTATTCAACTGCTTGCCAAAAAACTCACAGGCTCAACACAGAATCCAGCTTTTGATGAAAAAGCGGAAATTCATTGAGATTATTATGAGCACCATTTTCAATCCTAACAAATTCATCGCCGGATTTTAATACATTTTTCAATTTAGCTGCACAACGATAAGGAACAGTGCCATCGTTGGTGCCCTGGAAAATAAGTACCGGTACTTGTACCTCTTGCAGGTATTCGCCCACAGGGAATTTAAAATGAGCCATGCGACCTGTCGGATAAATGGGCGCATAAGAGCTCATCAGATCAGGAATGCTGTAATAAGGCGTTTCTAAAATTAATCTTTTACATTTTTCTTTGGCGGCAATATAGGAAGCTACACCGGAGCCTAACGATCTGCCATACACGATAATTTTTTCGGCATCAAATTTTGAATGAACCAGTTTATACACTTCTTTAGCTTGCTTATACATATTTTCTTCTGTAAGGGCACCGGTAGTCTTTCCAAACGTAGGATAATCGGGCATCCATACTTCATAACCCTGCTTAAGAAAGAGCCGTGCTTCGTCTTCATAGCGTATCACATTTCCCTTGTTACCATGAAAATAAATTACCGCACCCTTTGGTATTGAACCCGATGGGAAAAACTGAATCATA
>JAHEZA010000113.1 GCA_023251335.1 Chitinophagaceae bacterium
CTTTTTGTGAAGGTGAAAATGATACCGCTATTACTGATGAAAAATGGCTTATAGGTAGCTTAGAATTCTAATTAACTCCGACAGCAGCAATTGTTTCAAGCTATTTTTAGAGAAACCAGGTTCTATTAAGAAGTAACTCTAAATTGGTTCGCATTTTTGTCAGGGCTGTCGATTAGATTCAAGTTCAATTTTCAGTTTTGCCCACTGCTTCAGAGAATTGTATTGATATTGAATTGCCTCACATATTATTCTGCTCAACCGCAGTCAGCCGTTGATTTTGAAACTCACGATCATAGTTCTTTACACGCTTTCTATAATTTTTAAACATACTCTTCCATTTCAGTTCGAGCACGCCAAAAATACCTTCTTTCACAATCCCTTTATTCATTTTTGAAACACCGAATTTGCGGTCTTTAAAGGTGATAGGAACTTCCTTTATTTTAAAACCGAGTTTCCATGAAGCAAATTTCATTTCTATCTGGAATGCATAACCTACAAAACTTATTTTATCAAAGTTAATTGCTTCCAGCACATAATTCCTATAGCACACAAAACCGGCAGTAGGATCTTTTATGGGCATAAATGTCAGCATTCGCGTATATACTGATGCACCTTTTGAAATGATAACCCTTGAGGCAGGCCAGTTTTCTACTTTTCCTCCTCTTATGTAACGGGAACCAACAGCTACATCCGCTCCACCGGTCTTACAAGCCTTATAAAGCTTATCAAGTTCTTCAGGATTATGCGAAAAATCACAATCCATTTCAAAAATAAAACGATAGCCCTTATCTAACGCCCATTTAAAACCATGAATATAGGCCGTTCCGAGACCAAGCTTTCCTACGCGTTCCTCTAAAAATAATTTACCCGGATAAGCAACAAAGAGATTTTTCACAATGTCTGCTGTGCCATCAGGGGAACCGTCATCAATGATTAAAACGTGAAAACCTTCCTGCAAATCAAACACTGTTTTTAGCAAGAGCGATACATTTTCTCTTTCATTATAAGTAGGTATGATAAGTAGTTTTTCCAAAAATGAGGATATTATTCAAAAATTGAATTTACTATTTTATTTGTTACCAATTTGAAAAAAACGGATCAGCGGTTATTTCTTCAATAAGGTGCGGTTAAATATCTCAGTAAGCTTTTGTTTTGTGTGTAAGGGGAAGTCGCCTCTCATCATCCAGTCATAATATTGCGGCTCCGCCTTCAGCACTTCCGCTACGCTTCTTCCTTTATGTTTGCCAAAGTTAAAAATTTCTACGTCATTATTTAGCACAAATCTCCTGGCAAAGTCAACATACTTTTCTTCCCCCGTAAATTGCAACACTGTATCAATGGTTTTTCCCAGATTTTCATATCGCTCTAGCTGCGCTTCCAGTACTTCCCATGTAGCTAATGCATCAGCTTCAGCGGAATGTGCATCAATAAGATCTTTTGCGCAATAAAACTTGTAAGCAGCTTCCAGCGTACGTTTTTCCATCATGTGGAAAATCGTTTGCACATCCAGCATCCGGCGATTTGACATATCCAATTCGATCCCGGATCTTAAAAACTCTTCCATCAATAAAGGAATATCAAACCGGTTGGAATTATATCCCGATAAATCTGCGTTATCAATAAATTGTTTTAATTCGTTGGCGGCTTCTTTAAAAGTCGGTGCATCTTTTACTTTTTCATCAGTAATACCATGAATCTCGGTGCTCGATTTCGGAATAGACATTTGCGGATTGATGAGTTTATGCTTGACAGTCTTGGTACGGTCAGGCATTATTTTCACAATTGCTATTTCTATTACCCTGTCGGTAGCAATATTAATTCCGGTTGTTTCGAGGTCAATAAAAACGATAGGTCGTGCTAATTGTAAAGCCATGTTGGGGGTTTAATTGATTTAATTTATGGTTTAAGGTTCAATGTCTAAGGTGTCTAAAATGTTCATTCCGTCATAATTGCCGCTGCTCATAAAAAGAAAATTCGTACTTGTACAATCTTTCTTTTTCAATTGTTCCTCTAATTCTTTTCTTTCGTGTAATACTACCAGGTTCTCCTTTTCAAATCCTTTTTTTACACTTTCAGGATTTAGTGGTTCCATTCTCTTTAGCTCTAATGCATGGTTACTGTAAAAAACGATGGCTTCGTCCGCTTTGTCCATTGCGCCTTTGTACTCGCTCATAAAACTTACATTAAGGCTGCTAAACGTATGCAACTCCAGTATCGCCACTAATTTTCTGTCGGGAAATTGTTCTTTTACCGCATCAATACTTGCTCTCACCTTGCTTGGCGCGTGGGCAAAATCCCTGTAAATATTACAATCATTTTTTTGAGCGATCAGCTCCAGTCGTTTAGAGGCGCCCGTAAAAGACGTGATCGCTTTTGCGAATAGAGTGTCTTCTATTTTAAGTTCTTTACATACACCATAGGCCGCGTGCAAATTTAAAAGATTATGGTTACCAAAAACGGCCAATGATGCTTTTTCTTTACCAATAATTACATTAGTGATTCCGTTTTCTACGGTATGCTGCGGCAGGCCGTAAGGAACGTACCTGATATCTGTTCTTAAATTATCCTTCACCACTTTCGTCAATACTGTGTCCGTTTCATTATAGATCAGCACACCATTTTTTTCGATTTTATTGATGAAAACAACAAACTGTTCCAGGTAAAAACCGAAGGTTGGAAAGACATTGATGTGATCCCACGCAATGCCCGTTAATACAGCAATATGCGGAAAAAGGAAATGAAATTTGGGACGGCGCTCAACGGCACTGGCGGGATATTCATCCGCCTCGCAAACGATCACAGGTGCATCAGTTATTTTTACACTTTGTTCAAAACCATCTAGCCTGGCTCCCACCAGGTAATCAAAATCGGACCCGGCATAGTTAAGCACATGCATGACCATAGCGGTGGTGGTAGTTTTCCCATGGCTTCCACCTATAGCAATTCTCTTTTTATGAAGGCTTTCGTGAAAAATATATTCGGGGAAAGAATATATTTTGAGACCAAGCTCACGGGCTTTTGCCAGTTCGGGATTATCTTCCTTCGCATGCATGCCCAGGATAATACCATCTATGTTTAATGTAATATTTTCGGGAAACCAGCCAATTTTTTCCGGTAAAATACTTTCATTTCTCAGATTTGTAACCGCCGGTTCAAAAATTTCATCATCACTTCCCGATACCCGGTAGCCTTTTCGCTTTAGGGCGATTGCCAACTGGTGCATCACGCTACCACCAATTGAAATAAAATGAATTCGCATTATTTAATTTATAATTTTCACGTATTTTTTAGCCAATATTTTGAAATATACTTCGTTTTCCATAATTAGTTGAGAAACATATTTTAACTTTGCAAATTAATACCTAAATAAATAATTATCCATGAAAAGATTGGTTATTTCACTATTGGTAGTTGTTGTGATGATTTTCACTTTATCGTCATGCGCCTCAACCAAAAAAAGCGGCTGCCCAATGGCGGAAGGCATCATTCATTGATAAATACAGAATTTTTTTAATCATGGATTGGATTCCCCTGGATGAAGTATCGCAGCTTGATGAGATCATTCGTAATTCATATAAAGCTCCTCTAGTAATTTTTAAACACAGCACCCGCTGCTCTGTAAGCAGCATGGCAAAGAACAGGCTCGATAAAAACGAGGCGCCTGAAGGAATTGATTTCTATTTTCTTGATCTTATAAAGTACCGGGATGTTTCAAATAAAATTTCAGAAACGTTCCTGGTGCGTCATCAGTCGCCACAAGTGCTGGTAATTGATAACGGCAAATGTATTTTCAACGAGAGCCATAGCGGTATTGATTTTGACGAAATTGAAATGACGCTTGTTCAGCCTTGAGCTTGAGATTCCTTCTTTAACGCATCTTCATACCAGCCCGACTAATTAATCATTTAACCAATCAATTATCCAACCGCATCTCCATATCGTAAGCTTCGATGTGCCCTATCCGCCTGATTATGGCGGCGTAATAGATGTTTTTTATAAAATAAAAGCATTGCACCAGGCGGGCGTAAAAATTCATTTACATTGTTTTGAATACGGGCGTGACCGTTATATTGAATTGAGCCAATATTGCGAAAAAGTATATTACTATCAAAGAGAAACGTTATCTGCAGGAATTCCCCTGCGTTTGCCCTATATCGTTAGCTCAAGAATTAATCCGGAACTCCTCAAAAACATTTCAAAAGACAACCATCCGATTTTGCTGGAAGGAATTCATTGCACGTATTATTTATATCACGGAGAACTTAACAACCGTAAAGTATTGGTAAGACTACATAATGTGGAATATGAATATTACAGGCAACTCGCTAAAACATCCGCAAACTTTTATAAAAAAATCTACTTCAATTTAGAAAGCAGGCTGTTAAAAAAATACGAACTGAAAATAGCCGGAAAAGCCAAATTGCTGGCATTGAATGAAAAAGATAAGGAGACTTATCAAAGGATATTTTCTGCAACAGATGTTGAATTTCTCCCGTCATTTTTACCGGTCACCCAAGTGGAATCGCACACTGGCAAGGGAGATTATTGTCTTTACCATGGAAATTTATCTGTTCCGGAAAATATAAAAGCCATAATGTGGCTTTTAGAAAATGTTTTCAATGAGCTTAAAGTTCCCTTTATCGTCGCCGGAAAAAATCCTTCCACTTCACTGATAAAAGAAATTGATAAAAACAATAATGCGCAATTATTTGAAAATCCCTCACAGGATACGATGGACAAATTAATAAAAAACGCGCACATTCATCTTTTGCCTTCATTTAATACTACTGGTATAAAAATAAAATTATTGATCGCTTTATTCAAAGGAAGATTTGTTGTTACCAACGCCGCTTCTCTGGAAGGAACTCATCTTGAATCTCTTTGCTATCAAGCGGATACACAATCAGCTTATGTGGACAGAATAGAAAAACTGTTTAAAACTTCGTTTACTGATGAGGACATCAATAAGAGAAAAGAAGTCTTAAATAAACTGTATGATAATGAGAAAAATGCTAATCAACTTATGAAGTGGCTATAGATGCATTGTCGTAAACTTTACCTCGTTCCGTTTTAATTGTCCTGGCAGGAAATTTCTGAATCACCATATAGTCATGTGTGGCCATTATTACAGCCGTTCCGTAATCGCGGCTGATACTAAAAAGCAATTTCATGATTTCATCGGATGTCTCCGGATCCAGGTTGCCCGTAGGCTCGTCTGCTAAAATTAATTTTGGTGAATTTAATATGGCGCGCGCGATATCCATACGTTGTTGTTCGCCACCGCTAAGTTCGAAAGGCATTTTAAAGCCTTTGGTTTTCAATCCTACTTTATCCAGCACATCCGCAATCTTTTCGTCCATCAATTTATCGTCTTTCCAGCCTGTGGCTTTTAGTACAAATTTGAGGTTGTTATTTACTGACCGGTCAGTAAGCAACTGAAAATCCTGGAAAACAACGCCGAGATTTCTCCGCAGAAAAGGAATAATTTTCCAGTTTAATTGTCGCAAATTATAGCCCACTACTGTTCCCTCTCCTTCCATCAAATCCAAATCGCCGTACATTGTTTTCAAAAGGCTAGATTTTCCCGTGCCGGTCTTGCCAACCAGATAAACAAATTCGCCACGGTTCACAGTAATGTTCACATCAGACAACACAACAGAATCTCCCTGGTAAATATGGGCATTTCGTAATTCTACAATGGCTTCCGGCATAGTCAATTCAGTTATTTGTATTGAAGTAGTTTCATATTAAAGAGCCGTAAAGTTAATTGTATAATACTATTTTTTAAAAAAGAAATATTATACATCTGTTAAAAAGAAAATTCAAGCAAAAACAACTTTTTAAAAATTAAACTAAAAAAATAGTTGTTTAACTAAATAAATAGTTTAACTTTGTTTTTGAAAAATTAAAATTGATAAAAATGAAGACACTTACAAAAGCCGAAGAAGAGATTATGCAGGTGCTTTGGCGAATCCGGGGATCTTTTCTAAAAGACATCACCAACGAAATGCCGGAGCCTAAACCGCACCAAAATACCGTGGCTACCATTTTAAAAATCCTGGTAGAAAAAAAATATGTAGGCATTGAAGTATTTGGCCGGATGCACCGTTATTATCCTTTGGTAGAAAAAGATGTTTATTCCAAAGGCCGGGTAAAATCGTTGGTAAAAAGATATTACGAAGGTTCATTCAGTAACATCGTTTCTTCGATGGTGAAAGAAAATAACCTAAGCATTGAAGAATTGGAATTGCTTGTGAAAAAATTGAAGAAAGGAAAATAGTCTGATGGTCTCCATCTGACTTGTAGAATTCATCACACCCGCGTCAGACGCGAACCGCCAGACGTAAAATAAAAAACTCTTTTATGATAACAATTGCCTGGTATTTTTTAAAAGTAATTATTTGTTCCGGCATTTTATGCGGCTATTATTTTTTGGCTTTAAGAAATAAGGCGTTCCACCGGTGGAACCGCTTTTATCTTCTCGCAGCCATTGTCATTTCATTGTTGGTTCCGGTAATGAAGTTTAATATTTTCTCTGCCGGAGAAGATAAAGGAACTGTAGTACAGGTGTTGCAAACTATTAGCTATGGAGATGAAGCCGTTATTGAATACAGCCACAACAGAGGTTTTCAAATGTCCACCGAAAATATGGCTGAAGGCGCATATCTTTTAATTTCCGTTGTTTTTCTATTCATTTTTTTTGTTTCTATTTACAGAATAATAAGACTTAGAAAAAAATACCCGGAAACAAAAATTGAAGATGTCAGCTTTATAAACACAAGCGAAAAGGGAACGCCTTTCTCTTTTTTCAACTCTATTTTCTGGAATCAGGCAATCGATCTTCATTCAAAACCAGGACAGCAAATTTTTAATCACGAAATCGCACATGTGAAAGAGAAACATTCTTACGATAAAATATTTATGAATATCGTTTTGATATTTTTTTGGATCAATCCTTTCTTTTGGCTGATGCGCAAAGAATTGTACATGATACATGAATTTATCGCGGACAAAGAAGCGCTGGAAGACAATGATATCAATGCTTTTGCAGAAATGATCTTACAAACCGTTTATCCCGGTCAGCATTTTTCGTCTACCAATCCCTTTTTTTATTCACCAATAAAAAGAAGAATTCTCATGTTTACAAAAAATAAAAATCCGAAAGTAAGTTATATCAGCAGGCTACTCGTGTTGCCGCTGGCAGCCATCGTTTTTTTTGCTTTTACCCTTAAAGTAAAAGACAAAAACAATCATCTTTACAATGGAAAAACAATTACGGTAGTAATAGACGCCGGGCATGGAGGAGCGGATAATGGCGCTGTT
>JAHEZA010000114.1:0-5008 GCA_023251335.1 Chitinophagaceae bacterium
TTACAATCAGGAACACCATCTCCATCGGTATCTTTAGAAACACCATGAGTATCAACAGGACATCCTGCCGGAGTATTTGGCTCCCTGTCAAACTGATCAGTGATACCATCACCATCACCATCAGGTAATACCGGTGGTGGTATCTTCATGTGCTTAGGATTGTTAATTTCACTGTAAGCATAGTCGAGTGGGTTAATCCACCAAAGAGGCTCAATAGATTTAGTACTTGAACCTATGTTGAAGTTTAGTCCTATGGACAAGTAGTTGTAAGAATCATAACTGCCGGTAAGAACGGGACTGGCAGTCGGGCGTTCCTGCCATTGCTGTCCATCGAGTAAATCGTCCCTAAGAAAGCTTAGTTTGTCCTCAATAGCCAGGTTTATCCTTTTACTCAATTTGAAAGCCATCCCAGCAATAATGCTGGCTGTTGGTTTCATTTTTGAACTGGTAGCATCGTCTGTCTCTCCGGCTGTTTCATAACTATCATCCAGCATATCCTTTAATGCTTTCCTGATATCTTTTCTGTCTGAATAACCGGAACCACTTATCGTGCTGAAAGTATACGGCTGCCCGTCACTATTTAATGCATTTATTTTTGCGTCATAAGTAGTGAATCCAATTCCAGCTCCCATGTAAAAAACCATCTTGGTTTTGTCTTTATAAAAGCGAAGATTGTTTATTGAAAAAAGGCCTTGTATGCTGAAATCCTGTACGTTGGATTTATAGTTGTAATAAACAGGAGAAGGAGCAGAATAATGGGTATTCCATGCAGGATTATTTGCGTACCCGACAGATGGCTTCCAGTTTAAACCTTTAGCTGTCCCGTAAACATACTCTGCTCTTAAAGAGAAAACATGTCCAAAGGATTTGCGAACATGAAGGCCAAAACCAGCCGTCGGCAATACCGCTGACACATCGCCGGAAATAGAAAACATTCCACCTGTTACACCGAGTTCCCATTGGTCCCTGGGCTTCGCCGGAAAATCGTATGTATTATTCATAAACTCATTTTGTTGCGCTTTGCCTTTGGAAGGAATTACGCTTGAGTCAAAAATATTATATACGCCTGTATCCTGGGCAAAAGCGCCAAGGCTCAGAAGGGAAAAAATTCCCATTAACAATAATTTAAACTTTTTGCTTGCCATAACTTTTTGATTAATGATTTCTAAATAAAATTCTTGCAAAAGTATCAAAGGAAACTCAAAATTCAAATTTTTTTTAAACTTTAAGTAGATTTTGAGACATTTACATATTTCTACAATTTACAACTTTTAAAGGTTTGTTAGCAACAAACGAACCAAAATTGTTATTATTTCATTAAAATCAAAAATGCCCAAAAATGATTTTCCCTTTTTTATTTCGTTTTCAAAATTTTAGCCAGGAATCTCATAATTGTTCCTTTCTGTCTTATATTGCCATTTTACCTGAATAATGCAATTTTCAAAAAATCTTATAACAGTAGAATTAGCCATCTTTGAGCAAAAGTTTGCGCAATCTGTCAAAAGCCAGACCCCATTGCTTGATAGGATAATGAAATATATTATTAAGAGGAAAGGGAAGCAGTTGAGGCCTATGTTTGTTTTTTTATGTGCGAAATTACATGGAACGGTGAATGAATCTACTTACAGGGCCGCCGCTTTAGTGGAATTATTACATACTGCTACACTAGTACACGATGATGTTGTCGATGAGTCTCTTGAAAGACGAGGTTTTTTTTCAATTAATGCTCTTTGGAAAAATAAAATCGCTGTGCTGGTCGGCGATTATCTTCTCTCAAAAGGATTACTGCTTTCGACTGATGCGGAAGACTTTAAACACCTGCATATTTTATCAGACGCTGTGAGACTGATGAGTGAAGGAGAATTATTACAAATTGAAAAAGCGCGTAAATTAAACTTAAAAGAAGAAATTTATTTTGAAATCATCAAAAGCAAAACAGCTTCATTACTGTCATCAGCGTGCGCTGTAGGAGCCTGGAGCACCAGCAAGGACGAAAATCTCACAGAAAGAATGAAACTTTTTGGCGAAAAAACCGGGATTGCCTTCCAAATCAAAGATGATCTTTTCGATTATGGAAATGAAAATATTGGCAAACCCACCGGCAACGATCTTAAAGAAAAAAAATTAACCCTGCCGCTTATCTATACCCTTAATAATATTGGCGCAGCCGAAAAAAGAAAAATTATCTATATTATAAAGAACGAAAATAAAAATGCTGAGAAGATAAAATATGTTTTGGAAAAAGTTGTAGAATTCGGAGGAATTAAATACGCAATTACCAAAATGAATCAATATCGTGACGAAGCATTGGCTATCCTTTTCGAATTTCCGAAAAGTGATGTCAGAGACGGGCTTGAGGAACTGGTAAGATACACAACCGATAGAAAGTATTAATATTCCAATATGCAATTTCAAATACAACTTTCAACTATCAACACAATTTCTAAAAGTCTATTAATTTAATGCAATCCAATTAGCTAATCTGCTAACTAGCATATTAGCAAATTATTCAGTATGGAAAAAAGGTGGAAAATAATTGAATCAGACAAAAATAAAGCCGACAGTTTACAAAAATCGCTGGCCGTAAGTTTATCTCTATGCCACATCCTCGTCCAAAGAGGTATAGACACTTTTGAAAAAGCAAAAGACTATTTCAGGCCACAACTTTCGCATCTTCATGACCCATTTCTAATGAAGGATATGAAGAAAGCGGTAGAAAGAATTTTATACGCCGTTGATACCAATCAAAAAATCCTGGTATTTGGTGACTACGATGTAGATGGAACTACGTCGGTAGCGATCATGTACCGTTTTCTTAAAAAAATATATAAGGAAGAAAAAATTGACTTTTACATCCCACATCGTTACCGGGAAGGTTATGGCATTAGCAAACAAGGAATTGACTTTGCTAAAAAAAATAATTTTGATTTAATTATTTCCCTGGACTGTGGCATAAAATCAATAGAACTTATCAGATATGCATCATCGTTACAACTTGATTTTATTGTTTGCGATCACCATCTGCCAGATGAAGAACTACCACCTGCTGTAGCCATTCTAAACCCCAAGCAAAAAGATTGCAACTATCCGTACAAAGAACTTTGCGGATGTGGTGTTGGATTCAAACTCATAACTGCGCTTGCACAACAGTTAGGGTTAAACGAAGAAGAATACTTGTGCTATCTCGACCTGGTGGTTACGGCAATTGGTGCCGACATAGTTCCTATCACCGGTGAAAACAGAGTTCTCGCCTTTTATGGTTTGCAAAAACTCAATTTAAATCCATCGCCCGGAATAAAGGCTTTGATAGAACTAAGTAAGATTGAGAAGAAATTTTCAATAAATAATGTGGTATTTATAATTGCGCCTCGCGTAAATGCTGCGGGCCGTATGGATGACGCGACAAAAGCAGTAAGGATGTTTATTGAAGACGACCCCGTGAAAGCGAAAGAATATGCAGAGATGCTTCATAGCGATAATACAGACAGAAAAGATGCAGATTCCACTATCACCGAAGAAGCATTATCCATGATAGCTAACAACCCCGAAATGTTAGCCCGGAAAAGCACGGTAGTATTTCAATCGCACTGGCATAAGGGAGTTGTTGGAATTGTTGCGAGCAGGCTGATAGAAATTTATTACCGGCCAACGGTAGTTCTTACCCTTGGTGAAAGTGTAGCGGGCGGTAGCGCGCGCAGTGTGCCTGGGTTTAACTTATACGAAGCCGTACATGCCTGCCGTGAATACCTGATTGGTTATGGGGGCCACTTTGCTGCGGCGGGAATGTCTATGCTGCCAGAAAATGTAGAAGGTTTTAGCAGAAAATTTGAAGAAGTAGTTAACGCAACCATAGATCCTTATTTACTTATTCCGGAACTGAATATAAATGCAACAATTGGTTTTAAAGATATTGTCAAGGGATTTTATAAAATCATTACCCAAATGGAACCTTATGGGCCTGAAAATCTGCGTCCGGTATTCATTACCAAAAATGTCGCCAATACGCAATGGACGAAGATTGTAAAAGAACAGCACCTTCGCTTCGTAGTTAAGAACGAAAATATTACACTTACCGGAATTGGTTTTAACCTTGCTGAAAAATTCCCTCTTTTACAAATGAACAAACCCATTGATATCGTTTATACCATTGATGAAAATGAATGGAATGGAGAAACGAATTTGCAATTGAAAGTAATTGATTTCCGAATATCTGAAAATATTTCAGCGTAATCAATATCTCCATGAAACCTTTTTATTACCTAAAATATTTTTATTTCATAGCCCGCAACTGGAATATAAGACTTGCAGCATTCACCGTGTACCATGAAATACGAGGCGAGAAAATATATCATCTTGATACTACAGAAATTGATGATTTAAAGGGCGAACGAATTGAAAGTTCCAATTTATCTCATGCTTCTATCTATCAGGGAACCAATTATTATTTAATTGAAAAAGCGTTTGAATATCTTCAAACCCAAAAGGCCAATCAACAACTTCTTGATTTTGGGTCGGGGAAAGGAAGAATCATAATAGTGGCTGCACATTACGGCTTTAAGAGTATTACGGGTGTTGACTTCTCCCAATCTTTGTGTAGAGAAGCCGGGAATAATATTGAAAAAATTAAACCGCTTTTTCCCGCAACAAACTTTAAAATCGTTTGTAGTGATGCAGTAAATTATTCAATAGAAAGTGATACAAACGTTTTCTTTTTCTTCAATCCTTTTGACGAAGTCGTGATGCTGCAGGTAGTAAGAAAAATTCTCACTTCTTTGAAAAAGAATGCCCGGAAAGTTTACATCGTTTATGTAAACCCGTTGCACAAAGAAATATTTTTGAGTGCAGGATTTGAAGAAGAATATTCTTTAAAGAAGATGGAATATTTGGAATTCGTTATTCTTTCAAAAGAACCTGAAGATTTGGTAGATTAACAGTAAACCAACTTATAAGGTAAATTCCTATTTGTGCTGCCTGAACAACCATTCCATCATCAGCGGATCGCTATACG
>JAHEZA010000114.1:5018-7322 GCA_023251335.1 Chitinophagaceae bacterium
TATACGCGCCAAGCCATGAAAAATGCCCTACTTCTGGATATTGAGTAAATCCCGGATGAGCCCCTGCTTTGGTGAGCGCGTCCAACATTTCCAAAGAATAAAGCGGATTTACGGCCGGGTCTTCCGACCCAAGAAAAATCCAAATCGGAATATGAGCAATTGAGGCAGCCTTTGACACATCGCCACCGCCACATACGGGTACTGCTGCTGCAAATAGATTCGGATATCTTTCAATTGCGTCATACGTACCAAACCCGCCCATGGACAGCCCGGTAATATAAATACGATTTGTATCAACTGGTAAATTTTTAATCGACTGATGGATCAATTCCACCAAAAGTTCCATTGGTTTGGTTGGAGTTGGGTTTAGAACAAGTTGCGTGCCCTTACCTCTTGTAAAACTGGACCATCCCGTGTTAGCAGGACATTGCGGTGCAATCACAATTGCCGGATGCATTATCATCGCATGATCGTCAGCAAAATTTTGCACGCCCCATTTCAATTGGGCTTCATTATCGTTGCCACGCTCGCCAGATCCGTGCAAAAAAATGACCAATGGATATTTACGAAGCGTATCAGCATCAGGATACAGCAATCTGTAAAGCAGCGTATCTCCTTTGTCGCTTACATAATGATTGACTGAAAAATGCGATGACTGCGAAAACGCTGAATGGGAGAGCGTCGTAAAAAAAATGAAGAGAAATAAAATTCCGGGTTTTGCTTTTAAAAACTTCATGGCAACTATTTTAGGATGAGATTTTGATTTGCTGTGTTCAACAAATATAATTGAAAAAATCACTTTGGCAGTTTCGACAATTATTAACCAAAGTCATTAAATACAGTGAACAAACAAATAACTGAGATTCCTATTCGCATAAAAAATGGGCAACTTAACAGAATCAAAAAAAACCCGGAACACTCCGGGTTTTAATATAATAATCATTTGGCCGAATAGAAAATTTGTCGCAAAATTTGGCGTAGTAAACCAATAAATATCCTGAATTCCTATTTTTTCTTTTGACTTTTGGGAGCAAAAATGGCAAACATTCTTTTGCCCTCTAACTTTGGCATACTCTCCAATGTGCCAACATCTACTAATCTTTCAGCAAATTTCAATAATAATAATTCGCCTCTTTCCTTAAACATGATTGCTCTTCCTTTGAACTGAACATAAGCTTTTACTTTGTTGCCATCTTTAAGAAAGTTCTCTGCATGCTTTGATTTGAAATCAAAATCGTGATCGTCCGTGTTAGGTGTAAACCGAATTTCTTTTACTTCAGAGACTTTGCTCTTTGCCTTCATTTCCTTTTCGCGCTTCTTTTTTTCGTAAAGGAATTTGTTATAGTCGATCACTTTACAAACAGGCGGATCGGCCTGCGGTGAAATTTCTACAAGATCAAGCCCCATATCATTCGCAATTTTCTGGGCTTCGGCAGTCGTGTAAATGCCGACTTCAATATTTTCTCCGACCAAACGTACATTAGGTACTCTGATCATGTGGTTGGTACGGTGTTCCTGTTGTTGTTCTTTTTTAAAACGTGGGTTAAATGCGCCTCTCGGCCGTGGTGGAAATGCCATTAATTGATTTTAGGTTAAAATTTATTTTGTTTATTTAATTAATTGTTTATTGCTGAGATACCGTTTTATTATTCACTTCTTCTTTGATCATATCTATAACCTCAATCAACGTTTTTGATCCTTCATCTCCTTTTCCCTGGCGCCTTACCGATACTTTTTCTTCATTCACTTCCTTCTCTCCTATTACCAGCATTAACGGAATTTTCGCTATTTCAGTGTCTCTTATTTTTCTCCCGATTTTCTCACTGCGGTCGTCTATCTCAGCACGAATATCATTATTTTTTAATTGATTTAAAATATTTTCTGCATAAGGTAAAAATTTATCACTAATTGGCAAAATCTTTACTTGCACCGGCACCAGCCACATAGGAAATTTCCCGGCGCAGTTTTCAATCAACACCGCTACGAACCTTTCCAAACTGCCAAACGGCGCGCGGTGTATCATCACCGGCCTATGCTTTGCATTGTCCTCACCAATATAGGTAAGATCAAAACGCTCCGGCAAATTATAATCTACCTGGATGGTTCCTAACTGCCATTTTCTTCCAATTGCATCGCGTACCATAAAATCAAGTTTCGGGCCATAAAAAGCAGCTTCTCCATATTCAATGACAACATTTTTTAAACCTTTTTCTTCCACTGCTTCCAAGATGTCTTTTTCGGCGCGTTCCCAGTTTTCATCACTGCCGATATACTTTGAGTGATCCTTCTGATCACGCAATGAAA
>JAHEZA010000585.1 GCA_023251335.1 Chitinophagaceae bacterium
GGCGATGCCTCCGCTTTTCTGAATGTCCCCTTTCCAACTGGTATAATACCAATGTCCGCGGCTCGTAATATAGTCCAGTTCCACGATATGTGCTTTATCTTTTGGCTCCGCCGCGATTTTTTCCTTTAATTTGATAATTGCCGGATGAAGCCTTAATTGTAAAATGGTAAATATTTTATTGCCGGTTTCTTTTTCTATTTCTGCCAACGCATCTATATTCCATGGGTTTAGCACGATCGGTTTCTCACAAATAACATCGGCGCCTACACGCAAACCGAAACGAATATGCGAATCGTGTAAATAATTGGGACTACAAACGCTAACGAAATCAGTATTGATTCCCTTGCGTCGCAGTTTTTCTATATGCCTGTCAAAACGCTCAAACTCAGTAAAAAAATCTGCTTCGGGAAAATAGCTATCCAGAATTCCCACCGAATCGTTTTTATCTAAAGCGGCTATTAGCTTGTTTCCCGTATCTTTTATCGCTTTCATGTGGCGTGGAGCTATGTAACCGGCGGCCCCTATCAACGCAAAATTTTTCATTAATTATTTTTTGTGTTTTGATAAATATTTTAACGTCATCATCAGTAAACCAACTTATTTTGACAATTTTCATTCACTGCCAGTATGCTATACGCTAAAATTATTTTATTCTTTTTACTACATTGTTTTCCAATAAATATTCCTGTTTACTTTCAGGACAAATCGCAATATTTTCTGAGTTAAAAATCAATTTATGTCCATACTCACTCATCCAGCCTTTCTGTTTTCCTGGGTTACCAACGATTAAAGCAAAGGCAGGCACATCCTTCGTAACTACTGCGCCGGCACCGACGAAAGCAAATTCACCAATTGTATTTCCACAAACGATTGTTGCATTTGCTCCAATGCTTGCCCCTTTTTTTATTAAGGTTTTTTTATACTGTTCTTTTCGGCTGATAGCGCTTCGCGGATTGATCACATTCGTCAGAACCATACTCGGCCCCAGGAAAACGTCATCCTCACAAATAACGCCTTCATAAATACTTACATTATTTTGAACTCTGACATTATTCCCTAAAATTACTTTTGGTGAAACAACCACATTTTGTCCCAGGTTACAACTGGTGCCAATTACAGCGCCTGACATTACATGGCTGAAATGCCAGATTTTAGTGCCATCTCCAATTGTGCAGTTTTCGTCAATAATTGACGAAGGATGAGCAAAGTAACTCATAAGCTATTTCACTATATTTTTTAAATATTCGCCATAGCCGCTTTTCTCAAATTTCCTGGCAAGTACCATCAGCTGTTCTTTGTCAATAAAGTGCATCCGGTAAGCAATTTCTTCAAGGCATCCGATTTTAAATCCCTGCCGCTTTTCTATTACCCTCACAAATTCTGTTGCATCGTGCAACGATTCAAACGTGCCAGTATCAAGCCACGCAAAACCACGGTCGAGTACAGCCACTTTTAATTTTTTATCTTCTAAATATTTCCGGTTTACATCCGTTATTTCATATTCTCCTCTCGCGGAAGGAGCAATATTTTTTGCGATTTCCACCACAGAATTATCATAAAAATACAAGCCCGGAACTGCGTAATTTGATTTTGGGTTGACTGGCTTTTCTTCTATGCTAATTGCGATTTTATCTTTATCAAACTCAACTACACCGTATCTTTCAGGGTCGCTAACAGGGTAAGCAAAAATGACTGCGCCATCAGGATTAGCTGAATTTTGTAACAAATGAGAAAAGCGGCTTCCATAAAAAATATTATCCCCTAATATTAGTGCCACCGCATCTTTGCCAACAAACTTTTCTCCGATTACAAATGCCTGGGCAAGCCCATTTGGCTTTTCCTGAATTTCATATTGAATCACGCATCCCCACTGGCTTCCATCTGCCAATAAACGTTTGAATTGCGCCTGATCTTCCGGAGTGGTTATTATTAAAATATCTTTAATGCCTGCCAGCATTAATGTGGATAGCGGATAATAGATCATCGGCTTATCGTAAATGGGCATAAGTTGTTTGCTAATCCCCATGGTGATGGGATACAACCTGGTACCTGAACCGCCCGCAAGGATAATTCCTTTCATGAGTTATCTTTTTTCATACTGCTGTTGATAATAATTCTGGTAATTCCCGGTTGTTACATCTTTCAGCCATTCTTCATTTGCAAGATACCAGTCAATCGTTTTAGACAGACCTTCTTCAAACTGCAAAGAAGGTTTCCAGCCTAATTCATCTTTAAGTTTAGTTGCGTCTATGGCGTACCGTAAGTCGTGACCTGAACGGTCTTTTACAAATGTGATCAATTTTTCTGAAGTCCCTTCATCGCGTTGCAACTTTTTATCCATTTGCCTGCATAGTTCTTTTATGATGTCAATATTTTTCCATTCATTATGACCGCCGATATTATAGGTTTCACCGATTTTTCCATTATGA
>JAHEZA010000003.1:0-12006 GCA_023251335.1 Chitinophagaceae bacterium
TTTCATTCTCTACAATTTTTTTGGACGAAATCTGGTCAAGGGATTCCATTAATTTTGATTCTTCATTTCCTTTCTTTTCGTCTTTGATTATTATTGTGGCATGGGCTTCATATACGGGAGTAGTATAGCGGATATAAATATATGCAGGCACGAGTGCTAAAACTGAAGCAAGAACAAAAAGAGGCCAATAGGGGAGATACTTTGACACAAATTGATGCATCAAATTATCTTCCTTTTCCTCTTCGGCCCTATACATTCTGTGTTGCATATTTTTAATATATGGATTATTTTTTACAAATGTTTTATTAGTTATTATAAAGTACAAATAATGTAATTAATGATATTAGGCTTAAAATAATCGGCAGGAGCATTGGGTTCCTGAAAGCCATCGCTGCCTTTTGCTTATTAGGTTCTACATAAATCACATCATTCGGTTGTAAATAATAATAAGGCGAATTGAAAAAATCGTCCGAAGTCAGGTCAATATGCCTCGTTATTTTTTCTCCATTGTTCTACCTGATTAACAATACGTTTTTCCTCTTTCCGTAAATGGTTAAATCGCCGGCGAGACCGATTGCTTTTAGCAATGATATTTTCTCGCTGGGTACCGTAATTACTGTGGGTCTGGCTACTTCTCCAATAACGGTTACTTCATAATTGAGGTATCTGATATCCACTATCGGATTTATGAGAAGCTTTTTCGATAGGATTAAATTGGTAATATTATCCTTTAACTGATCCTTGGTGAAACCTGCAGCTTTTACCGATCCGAGAATTGGCAAGTCAATGGTTCCGTCTGGATTAATTAAATATCCGCCGGGCTCGTTGCGGCTTCCGGTTAGCGTTGTGGAACTACTAACAATGTTGTTTTGCATGTTGAAAGGCGCGGATGCTTCGGCGTTAAGGCTACTAATCGTAACGCTTATAATGTCGTTGGGCTTTAAAGAAATTTGTTTTTCTATGGAAGAGGCATAAAATGTGGTGTCTTCCACATTACTAAAATAGGTAATGTTTTTTGTGCTATTGCAGGAAGTGAGTAATAGTATCCCAAATGAAAAGATTAAAACACGTGTAAAAAATCTGGCCATAATAAAATTTTACAAAACAATGCAGGCATATAAACATTTGCCCTGTTAAAATATTGTAATTGGAAGATTTTTTTAGGAATGGGATCAGAGTATGAGCTTTCGCTTTCTAAGGTCTTTTATTTGGGTTGGATTCGGTTCCAAAATAGTCAGCAAACTTAAATGTTTAAAATTGTATATCCAAATTTTATAGGAAAAATAATAGAAAGGAGGATAAGGGGCGGTCTTATCCACTAAGCTACTAACGGCCAAAACAATACTTTCATAATTATAACCTTTCACTCAAAGTCCCTCGCGGAAAATTACTATTCTGGTGCGGTTCTGACTAAAATTTGTTGTTTGCTCAATAATTCCCAGTCAGATTCGTTTGAATTAAAGAAAAACTTCCATTTGGCTGGAGCCGTTTAATTTAACGAGTATCTATGAAAAAATTTTACATCTTTCTCACCCAATTTTTTCTTATTTTAGGATGTTTTTATTCCAATTCTTCCCGAGCGCAATTAACTGCTACTTTTACCGGTTATGAATCCCGATGTGCATCAACCGGAGCTATAAAAATTGTTGCTTCAGGTGGATCGGGATCTTACCAATATAAAGCAGAAGGACCTGTTAACATTAATTTTACCGATCAGAACTTAATTACCGGATTGAAAACTGGGTATTATAAAGTTACCGTTAATGATATTTCAACAAATGAAACTATTAGCCAAGATAGTATTTTAGTGACGGGAACCTATGGTGATCCGAAGTTTTTTCTTGACCATGAAGATGTTAGTTGCGATAACGGATACAACGGAAGTATCTCGGTAGCAGGATTAATTGTTGGTGGGAGGGATCCGTTTGTATTTTCAATTGTTGCTCCTTCAGAAATGGGGGTTGGCACCACTAACCTTACCGGTGTGTTCACAGGCTTAAAAGGCGGATATTATAGTATTCAAATGACGGATTCCTGTGGCGCTATACAAACAAGGCATGTTACCCTAAATAACTATACATGGAATATAGACACGCATAATTTTACAAAATTGAATTGCGATTACGCCTCAGGTTATATTACAATTAAAGATAGTAAAGGAAATGATAGTAAATACACATCAATTCCGGGAATTACTTATGGAGCGGTAAGAACTCCCGGCGATACCATTTGGTCAGCAGATGGGAATTTTAACAATATAATCGTCACCGGAATTTCTTCGATAGATGTATTCGCAAAGGATGCATGCGGCAATATCAAAAAAGCAACTCATTCTCTGAAATTGGTATCTTCGTTAGACGCAAACGTTAGTATTAATAAGTCGTGCAGTGATTTTTCGGTTGCAGTTACAGGGATAAAAAACTTTTTTGGAGCTGATTTCTATTTATTCAATAACAGCGGTTCACAAATTGACCACAATACAACTGGTAGTTTTTCTAATTTATCTTATGGAAGCTATTGTATCAAAGCGCACGATGCATGCACAGATACAACTATCCAAAGATGCTTTAGCGCCACTCCGCCAATAGTTTCAGTCTCAAATAATATAAAAATATCCAACAAAACCTGTAGCAGCTTTACCGCTACTGTTACCGGTCAAAACAATCTGACCACGCCTCAATATTGTCTTATAAATTCTGCAACTGGAGTTACCATTGCTTGTAACGGCTCGGGAGCATTTACCAATATACCTACCGAAGGAAACTATTGTGTTACTATTAAAGATGGTTGTATTGATACCACCATTACAAGATGTTTTTCGGTTAGTAAACCAGTACCCAAAGTTGATCCATTAATCGTGCCTTACTATGTCACATGTACAAATTTTGGCCTAAATATTTCTAAAAGTAGCGATAGCCTTACAAATCCTACTTTCTGTCTTTATGATGTTAATCACGTGTTAGTCGGATCTTGTAATACGACTGGTATATTCGACAGCATACCTCTCGGGAGTTATTGTGTAACTATTCACGATAATTGCAGGGATACAACAATAACAAGATGTTTTAATGTAGGGCCGCCTATCATTTTAAATGATGTTAGCGTTAATTTGTCAAATCAAGACTGCAGTACATTTACGGCTACTGCAAAAAGTAGCAATTTAAAAAATCCGGAATTTTGTTTATACAAAACATCCGATTCGTCGTTGATTATTTGCAATACCACGGGTGTCTTTGATTCGCTTGACTACGGAGCTTATTATATTAAGTCAAGGAATGGCTGTCCGGATACATCAATGTTCACCAGTTTTTCTGCAACCAGAACTTTACCTATCGTTGACCCAAATATAAAAATCACCAATAGGAGTTGTAGTACTTTTGATGCGGAAATTACCGGCCAAAAAAATTTAATTAATCCTGCTTACTGTTTTATTGATGCCCTTACGAACGATACGTTAGGTTGCAGTACCTCTCCAAAAGCAAACAATATTCCTTATGGTTCATATATTATTAGTATCGTTTCAGGTTGTAACGACACACTAAAAATTCCATTCAACCAATATCCCGATCCATTGGCCATGTCTGTTTCTGCTTCGAAATCTTGTAATTTGGCGCATACTAGATTTAATATAAACGTGATTGGTGATTTGCCTGTCAATATTAAAATTTACACTCCTCAGAATAGCTTGGTGGTTGACTCGAACTTTAATGTCAACAATTTTAATATAGATGATCTTCCTGCACTGGATTCAACTGATAAGTATATGGTAATAGGAACAGATAACTGTGGCAAAAAGGATACCTTATATATTGCGCCTGAGATAAGCAATTTCACGCATACACCTTCAGTCTTTTCTAAGTGCCCCGGATCGGTTTGGCTGAATGGGTCAGGTGATATTAGTACAACTGCTTATACCAACTTGTCATCTTTGCAAGTGATGATCATTCTTAAAAACGGAGTTGCTCAAAATACATCGCCCGATTACGCTTCCGGATCAGACTATACTTTTAATGATTTGGGACCGGGTACTTATGTTGTAAAATATCATGCAAATGGTAGCTGTAATATCGACCTTTACGATACCGTCACAATTTCAAGCTATAAATATCCGAGCTTAAGTAACACAACAGCCTATCAATGTGATATAAATGGATTCAGCGTGGGTGCGGTGGCTATTGGCGGAGTGGCACCTTTTACCTACCAGATTATAGGCAATGAACCTGATTCAGTCGATTTAAGCGGTCCTCCGCAAACAAGCCCAATATTTGCTATTAATAATGGACAAATATATACGCTTGTAAGGTTAAGAGCCTTAGATGCCTGTGGAAACGCGACATTAGGTGATTTTCCCGTGCTGCCTCTTTTGAATAACGGTATCCAATCGCCTTCAACGTGTTTATTAACGTCAACAACATTAACCGTTGATTCTCTTTATAATGCTTCTTATTCCTGGTATAAAATAGTAAGCCCAACTGATACTATCGAAGTGGGTAATGAATTTAAGTATGATATTCCAAGTATATTACCATCTGATACCGGGGTTTATATTTGTAATATTAACGTGAACAACGGATGTATTGAACGGACTTATAATTATCATTTGGATGGAAGTTGTAATCCTGTTTTAGTTTCTTCATTAGAAAACTTCTACGGCAGTTTTGAAAAGGATAAAGCAATTTTAAACTGGAATATACATAACACGGCTGGCCTTAAACAAATAATCGTTGAGCGAAAAATCTATAATGATTTTATTCAAATTGGACAGGTCAATGCTTACCTTTCTTCAAGCGACAATCATTACCGGTTCATAGATAATAATCCCGGTATTCAAAATTTTTACAGGCTCAAAATTGTCAACAATGACAATACTTATAATTACTCAAAAGTTATTTTACTTCAAAAACAAACCGTTTTAAATATTTCTATTTATCCAAATCCGGCCGATGATATGCTGAATATTGATTTCTTCGGTACTAACAATCGCACGTATCAAATTTCTATATCAAACATTTTAAATCAAAAGGTCAAGGAAATTATTTTTAATACTCAGATTGGAAACAAACTGCAAATACAACGAAGCGCAAGTATGCCAGGCGGTATTTATATTTTAAAATTTATGGATATGGATACCAAAGAAGTTTTTTCAAGAAAAGTTATATTCCGAAATAAGTAGATATTCCTGGAAAAAGGGAAGCTAGCAATGGCCTCCTTTTGCATTTATCTCATTAAGATAAATATATTTTTTATCTTATTTTAATATGGCCATAGTACTCTTTTAAATAACAAGCGGCTTTGAAATGTGTATAAGTATTTTGAAAAATACTTGTAAAAATCCAAAGGGAGCTATATTTTTACATCATACAAGTCTCCAAAGTATCCTTTCTAAATCCGTGAATACTCTAATTTTTTAAATTTATTGAGTATTCCAAAATCCCGAATCACATCCTTTGAATTTCTTCAATTGACTTTTGTATTTTTATTTAATGCTTTGCTTTGAATAGTATGCTTTTCAGCCGGTAAAAATATCCAAAATCAAAGAGCATTGAGTATGAATTTGATATAATAGTTGATTTCGTACTAAAATCCTTGATGCATTTCTGTGTCAATCCTGCTTAAAAACAATTGAATTAAGTTTACAGGGCTCATTGAATATTTTAATTCTTCAATTAGCACTTCATCTTTAAAAAACAGGAGATCATGGAAAATAGTTACATGGCTTATACAAAAGAAATTGATGGCGTTATCTTTTATTTCGTAAAAAAATATACAACTTTTCCAGATTATAAGGATTTTCCACAAGTATTGGATAGTATGGGTATGCATACTGACTTTTACAAGGCATGCGGAATCGCTGAAATCTATGAAGAAGGTGTTATTTCAGACTTAATGAAAGAACTGCATATAATTCCTGACAGCGCCCGGATCATCCAAATGAATAGTAATGCAAAATCGATTACGCATTCTTTTTTGAAAAATACCCAGCAGATCATTCTCAAGTTAAGGTGGGCTTCTATTCATTAAAAACTACGATTGGGTTACTTACAATAATTGGAGTTATGTTTGCAAATCATGCATTCTTTTAACAAACCAAGCCACGTTATTGTTACCTGTAGCAAAAGGCTTACTTCTTTTCTGGAAAAAGAAATAAATCAATTAGGCTTCAAAATAGTAAGAACTTTTGCAACGGGAATCGCTCTTAACGGAACTTTAAATGATTGTATTCGTTTAAATTTAAATCTTCGTTGCGCCAGCCAGATATTATATTCTCTAAAATCTTTTTCCTGCAACACTCCCGATGAATTATACAGTGTTGTCTCACAAATACAGTGGGAATCAATTATTGAAAAAAATGGATATTTTTCGGTCACTTCCACGGTGGATAATTCTACCATCAATAATTCATTATTTGCCAACGTAAAAGTGAAAGATGCGATCGTAGATCGTTTCAGAAGTAAATTAAATGAACGTCCCGATTCGGGGCCTGCCTTAGATAGATCTGTTATTAATCTGTTCTGGAAAAACGAGAGTGCTGAAATATTTATTGATACGTCTGGTGAAACACTTTCAAAACACGGATATCGAAGAATTCCCGGCAAAGCGCCTATGTTGGAGTCCCTTGCTGCGGCTACTTTGCTCGCATCCAAATGGAACTTCATTTCTCCTTTTATCAATCCAATGTGTGGCTCGGGGACTCTGGCAATCGAAGCTGCCATGCTTGCCACAAACCGCCGCCCCGGGCTGTTTCGAGATAATTATGCGTTTATGCATATTTTAGGATTTGACAAGGAAAACTTTGAAACTCAAAAACAAAATCTCGTCAGGCAGATAAAAAATGTTTCAGGCTTAAAAATTATTGCTACTGATATAAGCGAAGATGCCATAAATATTTCTAAAATAAATGCAAGGGCCGCAGGAGTGGAAGATTTGATTCAATTTAATGTTTGTGATTTCGAAGCAACTAGTATTCCTGAAAATGAAAATGGAATTGTTTTTTTTAATCCGGAATACGGTGAGCGCCTGGGAGATGAAATTGAGTTGGAAAAAACGTATTCCCGTATCGGGGATTTTATGAAAAAAAATTGCGGAGGATATACAGGATATGTTTTTACAGGCAATTTTAATCTTGCTAAAAAAATAGGTCTGAAACCAACACGGAAAATAGAATTTTATAACAGTAAAATTGATTGCCGACTACTGGAATATGAGCTTTATGCCGGCAGTAAAAGAACGAATACAAATCCGGAAGCCGAATGAGAATCGCGTGAATTCGTTTGTTTACTGTGCGATTTATTAGTCCGAAAAAATGGCACGGTTGTCTAAATAGAAAATTACATTTTTTGTTCTTCTGCTATTTCGGTGCTGCTTGCCTGTTAACTGTTTCCTAAATCAAAAGGCATTATTCATGTATCGGTTCGTTTTTTTTATCTTGCCGGCCTAAAATTTTTAATGAATGAAAAATGTTTTACTTGTAATTAATATTATTTTGCTGGCTCTCGTTGGGTATCTTTATTACCTGCATTTTAAAAATAAAGGGAAGGTAGTACAGGCGATTAAAAAAACGGAAGAGATCGTTAACGAAAGCAAAGCAAACGTTGCTTACATTGATCTTGATTCTCTTCAAAATAATTATGGTTATTACCAAAAAATAAAAACTGAATTTGAGCAAAAGCAATCGCAGGCAAATGATGAAATAACGGCCATGCAAAAAAAATACCAAAATCGCGCCATGCAATTGCAGCAAAAGGCCGCTACGATGGATCAAAAAGAACAGCAGTCGGCCATGCAGGAAATCAATAAGATGCAGCAGGATTTGCAAGCGCGTAAGCAAAGTATCGATAATGATCTTTACAATTACAACTCACAAATGAAAGAAGATATTTTAAGTCGCATTCAGAATTTTCTAAAGGATTATAATAGAAATGGAAAATATTCTTACATCTTTTCTTATGAGCCGGGTTTTATGTTTTATAAAGATTCAACACTCAACATTACCAATGATGTCATTCAGGGATTGAATCAATTGGATTCATCAAATAAAAAATGATCGTTCTTTTTTATCACAAATAAATATTTATCTTCAATCCCGTTTTAAATTAAAAGCGGGATTTTTTTATGACTGACGAAACGAACGGCTTTAAACCAAGCCTGCGGCTTATTGATGCTACGATGATTGTGGCAGGTTCTATGATCGGTTCGGGAATTTTTATTGTTAGTACAGACATTGTCAGAAATGTGGGTAGCGCCGGATGGCTGATCGTTGTCTGGGTTATCACGGGCTTGATGACTGTAATGGCAGCAGTAAGTTACGGCGAAATGAGTGGCATGTTTCCGAAAGCGGGTGGTCAGTACATATTTTTAAAGGAAGCCTTTAATCCTTTAGCCGGGTTTCTATACGGATGGAGTTCATTTACGGTGATTCAGACGGCCACCATTGCAGCAGTGGGCGTAGCTTTCAGCAGGTTTACCGCTTATCTGGTACCGGAAGTGGGGGAAAATATTTTTCTTTTTTCTTTAGGGAACTTTCATATTTCTGCGGCGCAGGTATTGGCAATAGCAATGATTGTTTTCCTGACTTATACCAACACAAAAGGAATTAACGGAGGAAAAATTATCCAGACCACATTTACTACAGTCAAATTATTGTCCCTTTTCGGACTGATCATTCTGGGATTTCTTTTAGTAAAACACAGCTTTTGGAATGAGAACTGGCAAACAGGATTGCAAGCGGTTCAATTAGAAAAAGTGAATGGGCAGTTTATAAAAAGTGGAAATTGGTTTCCTATAGGCGGCGCAGTTCTCATTGGGGCTATCGCCGCATCCATGGTTGGTTCTCTTTTCAGCAGCGATGCCTGGAACAATGTAACATTTATAGCGGCCGAGATTAAAAATCCCAAAAGAAATATCGGGCTGAGTCTTTTTCTGGGCACTTTTATTGTTTCCGTCATTTATATTACTACCAACCTCATGTATCTGAATGCCTTGCCTCTGCATGAGATCGCATTCCCGGGCGGCGACCGTGTAGCTGTGGCGGCGTCTAACGCTATCTTTGGATCTGCAGGAGCAAAAGTAATTGCTGTAATGATCATGGTTTCTACATTTGGGTGTAACAATGGATTAATTCTTGCAGGTGCAAGGGTTTATTATACGATGGCTAGAGACGGATTGTTTTTTAGAAAGGCGGGAACACTTAATAAAAACGCAGTACCCCAATGGGCTCTTTGGGCGCAGGCCTTAGTAGCGTGCATATTGTGTTTGAGTGGTGGTTATAATGATTTGTTAGACATGATCGCTTTTGTAGTGGTTATTTTTTATGTGCTTACTATTATCGGAATTTTTGTGCTTCGCAAAACAAAGCCGAATATTGAAAGGCCCTACAAAGCTTTTGCATACCCATTTCTGCCTGCTTTGTATATCATCATGGGATTAGTGTTTTGTGTTTTCCTGGTTCTTTTCAAACCACTTTACACGTTGTGGGGACTGGGAATTGTGCTTGCAGGGATTCCTGTGTACTACATAACGGTTCACAATCGTAGTAAAACAAAAAAGTAAATATTGGAAGATGAGTATCGATATAGATCAATTATTTTCGGGGTTCAAAAAAATGAAAGTCGCTGTGATTGGCGATGTAATGCTTGACACGTATTGGTGGGGAGAAGTAGAACGAATTTCACCCGAAGCACCTGTGCCGGTGGTGGCAGTAGATCGAAAAGAAAAAAGAATCGGGGGTGCAGGAAATGTCGCGCTGAACGTGCAATCACTGGATGCTTCGGTTGCGTTGCTTACTATTTTAGGTGATGATGAAGACGGAGTTCAATTAAAACAATTGTTGCAAGACAATAATATTGATACCCGTTTTTTACTTGAAAGCCGAAAGAGAATTACTACCAATAAAATAAGGATCATTAGCCGAAACCAGCAAATGATGCGGCTTGACGCGGAGTATGTGCATGATATAGATGAGGTGGACGAAGAAAAATTGCAGAATCAGATTGAAAAATACATTACCACAGAAAAACCGGATGTAGTCATTTTTGAAGATTATAACAAAGGCATTCTCACTAAAAATATTATCAATCACACGATAGAACTTTGTGGAAAAAATAAAATACCAACCGCGGTTGATCCCAAAAGAAAAAATTTCTTTTCCTATAAAAATGCTACTCTTTTTAAACCCAACCTGGTAGAGGTTTTTACCAATTTAAATTTATTGCCCGAAGAAATAACAGAAGAATTATTGATCTCGATTCATTCCCAATTGAAGGAAACAATCGAGCATACGATTTCGTTGATCACCTTATCAGAAAAAGGAATTTTTTATCAGGAGAATAGCAACCACGCCATGCTTCCATCCCACCGCAGAAAGATCGCTGATGTAAGTGGGGCAGGAGATACAGTCATAGCTGTCGCTTCATTAGTTTATGCGGCTACGAAAAATATTCATCTTACCGCTGAAATAGCGAACATTGCAGGTGGCATTGTCTGCGAGGAAGTGGGAACCGTTGCCATTAATAAAGAAAGGCTTCTCAATGAATGTAAAAAGCTGGTGCACTAATTGAAAATATTTGATATTGAAAGAGATCCTTTTTTCGATCTTCCAAGCTATTTGAGTTGAATTTTTAATAGTTGCGATAGTTTATTTTTGTTGCAAAATTTAATTCCTCTTACATTTAACTTATGCAAAAAATTTCAATAGCTATTCATGGAGGCGCCGGTACTATTTTAAAAGAGGACATGACGCCTGCACTGGAGGAAGCCTATCGGCACGGCCTTTCAGAAGCACTGCAGGCAGGATATGCTGTGTTGGAAAATGGCGGCACTGCCATTAATTCGGTAAAAGCCGCAGTAGTTGTTCTGGAAGATAATCCACTTTTTAATGCAGGAAAAGGTTCGGTGTTTACGAAAAAAGGATTAAATGAAATGGACGCGGCCATCATGGATGGTAGTACATTGGAAGCGGGCGCCATCGCAGGCGTGCGCAATATTCGCAATCCTGTGGAACTTGCAGAAGAGGTGATGCTACATAGCGGACATGTTTTTTTAAGCGGCAAAGGCGCCAATGATTTTGCCATAAGGCAGGGCATCAAATTAGAATCAGACGATTATTTTTATTCGCAATACCGTTACGACCAGTGGCGCGAAATAAGAGACAGTGATCTTTATCAGCTTGATCATAAAAACGATAAATTAGTTGGTTTACTGAAAGGAAAAAAATTCGGGACTGTTGGTGCGGTGGCATGTGATGGCGATGGAAATATTGCAGCGGCAACTTCAACCGGTGGTATGACCAATAAACGTTTTGGACGAATCGGCGACAGTCCGATGATAGGGATTGGTACGTATGCCAACAATAAAACCTGTGCCATTTCCTGTACCGGTCACGGAGAAATTTTTATTAAAGCAGTTGCCGCTTATGATGTGAGCTGCCTTATGGAATATAAAAATATGAGTTTGCAGCATGCGTGTGAAGAGGTTGTTTTAAAAAAGTTAGTTGTGTTGAATGGAGAGGGTGGCTTAATTGGAATGGATGCGAAAGGCAATGCCGCGTTGGTTTTTAATAGTGCGGGAATGTATCGTGGATTAAAGAATAGCGATGGACAAAATGAAGTTGCTATTTATGGAGATTAATTGTCGAAAGTAACCGAAACCTTTTTAAAACCTGTATTTCTCATAAAAACTTCCATGATGTTTTTACATCTTTCATCTGCTTTCACGAGTACGTTTTGCTGAATAGCCCGATGATTGATTTCATTACTTATTTTTATTTTAAGTGCGGTTACAGCCGCTTCGCTCCAGTCGCCTTTTTCAGCGAAAGTTTCAAAGCCGGAAGGGTTGACAATTGTTTGCAGAATTTTTGCATGTGGCAATGTTAAATGAATAGAATCACCGGCTACACTGATATTATTTTCATTCAGATTTTTCAGATCATTACCCACTATTACTTTGCCCCGGCCTATTATTACCAGGTGGTCAATGGCAGGAGTTAGAGCGGTTCCGACTGCCATTGGA
>JAHEZA010000003.1:12016-23153 GCA_023251335.1 Chitinophagaceae bacterium
TGAAGAATCCATCACTATTTCATCTGAATAGGTTATGGTTATTAATTGCGCGAGTGAGTTTATTTGCTGAATAACGACAGGAGTTTCTTCAATATTTATTGGTTTACTGCTAAAGATATTTTTAAAAGAAGGCAACAGATTAATCTTCTGCAACAAAAAAATGATCAACAGTATTACCGCAATAATAACCGCTATTCTCTTTAAAAAATTCAACATCATTGCAATAGATGTTTTTGCGGTGAGAAATTAATTTCTATATTTTTGAACCCTTCTTTTTGTAAAAAACTATTTATAAAAAGTGTCGCATTCGTTTCCGCGGTTACAAATATTCCCAGCGAATCGGCGCTCTCTTTTATTTGTTTTTCGGCCTGGGCAGCCAGATCATTTTTTTCCTGCGAAGAAAACTTGTCCCTGAATAAAGACACTTCCTGGTAGGCTGTTTTGATGTCTTCGGGTTTTATGTTGATATAAATCAGACGTGCATGAGGCAACGTAACAGATATATTTTCATTATCAATATGAATGTCCGATTCGGTAAGTTTGGATAAGTCAATTCCCGCTACCAAAGACGCTTTGCAGGTCATTAATATTTTTCGGTCGCCTACCTTGTACCACGTGTTATCATCGTTGGCTTTAATAATTTTGGTAACTATATATTCCGACGTAGCCAGTTCGCTCAGATTCTGCAAACCCAACACCTGCTGCATTTTAGAAGGTTCTTTTTTTGAAGAACATGTAACAGCAGATAAAGAAAAACAAAGTATCATGACAGCAAATGAAAATCGCATAATGCAATTTACTAAAAGGCAATTAGTTCATATCACTTTCATTGATTCTGTTAACTTTGCCGTTCAAAAAATAAGAAAGACGAAAGGATGAAAAAGATCGCATTGATAGTTGCCGGAGGTAATGGCTCAAGAATGAACAGTGATACGCCCAAGCAGTTTTTACTTTTAAAAAATAGACCTGTTTTATATTATAGCATTAAGTCGTTCCTGGATGCGTTTGATGACCTTGAAATTATCCTGGTATTACCGGAAGAACACATTGCGTTGGGGCAGGAAATTATTGACGGCTATTTTGGCCGTTCAAAATTCAAAATTACTGCCGGAGGGCGAACCAGGTTTCACTCCGTAAAGAACGGGCTTTCGTTAGTACATGAGGATGAAGCAATTATTTTTGTACATGATGGCGTCCGCTGCTTAATCACTCCTGCACTTATAAAAAATTGTTATGAAGCTGCATTAAAATCTGGCACCGCGATTCCTGTAATCTCTTGTCGCGATAGTGTGAGAATGCTGACGTCTAATGGAAATAAAGTCGTAAATAGAAATAAGGTAAAGTTGGTACAAACGCCTCAAACTTTTCATAGTAAGATTTTATTGCCGGCTTTTGCTATTGATTACAAAGAACAGTTTACGGACGAAGCGACCGTGGCAGAAGCTTACGGAATGAAAGTAACGTTGGTAGAAGGCGAAATAAATAATATTAAGATAACAACGCAGGAGGATTTATTGCTTGCCGAACATATTTTGAATACTCAATTGCCTGGCTCATGAAAGGATTGCACCGATTAAAAGAGGCATGGAATAAAGCAGTTTTCTGTTATACTGTTACCAAAGACTTATCATCTTTTCTTTCGCTTATTTGGTTCACTAAATTATACAGGCTGCGAAAAAAGTCAACGATAGATAAAAGCTACCAGGAAAATTATTTTTCAATTTCTTTAGCAGCATTCCCCGGTAAAAAAATTTTTTTAAGAACTTACGCGGGAGACATTGATATTTTTTATGAAATCTTTTTTACAGAAATTTATAAGTTGGATGAGATATCAGACGATGTTGTTGTAATTGACGCAGGAGCTAATGTGGGATTTGCTGCTTTATATTTTTTAAATAAGATGTCCAATGCCACTGTTTATTGCATAGAACCCGATCCGGATAATTTTATTTTTTTGCAAAAAAATCTAAAAGCAGAAATAAAAAGTGGTCAGATAAAAACCGTATTGGCTGGGCTTTCAGACAAGGATGGATTTATGAATCTGCAAACCAACGGTCTAAAATATAATGCAAGCCTTGTAAAAACTCCTTCCAAAAATTCGATTGAGGTAAATACTTACACGGTCGAAACTTTTTTGAAAAAACATGTTCCCGGCAGGGTCAATATTTTTAAAATCGATATTGAAGGAGCTGAAGAGAGCATTTTTGCAAGTGATATTTCGTGGCTAAAAAAAATCGATGCAATGCTGATTGAGTTTCATTCAGAAAAAATTCAAAAAATGTGTTTTGAAAAACTGCTACTTCAAAATTTTTATTTCGAACCTCAAATAAAAAGAGAGAATACAGATGTTTTTATGTTCAGAAAAAAACAGGAAAGGACACAATGAAATCCGGTATCAAATGCTATAAGATTTTAGATCGCGAGTCTCACTTTAATAATTTTAGGGGCCAGGGAAGCCTGTTTAATTTTAAATGATGATAATGCATCCGTACAGGATTGAACTGGCTATTAAAAAAGGCAATGCCTTTTTTATCTGAGCCTTCAAAACGGAAAATGCGGTTAGTGTCAGCATGATCTTTAATTGCTGCATCCGTTAATAGATAAAACGCACCGGTGTCCTTTCCTTCCTGATTGCTTCCGCCAATTACTGAATAGACAAATTTTTCGTCTTTTAAAACCATATAGGAAGCAACGATCTCTTCATTCTTTTTCGCGAGATAAGTAGCGGCTTGCCCGTTTTTGAAAGCAGTGTCTGTGGCGCTAAGCAGGCGTTGGTAATCTGCTGAAGTAATCTCTTTGTGCTCAGATTTATAATTTCTTTTATAGAAATCAATTACATCATTAGGTGGGCAGTTATTTGTAATTTCAATTTTATTTTCTGCTGCTTTTTTTAGCATGCGGGTTGCAAGTCTTTTGTATTGCTTCCGGATGCCATCATAATTTTTATTCAAATCCAATAGAAAATTAGTTCTTTTTGTTAGTTTGCTGTTTTTTAAATTGACTTTATCAGGATTAAAAATATTCTCTTTAAAATCTATATCCGCATATTTGAACTGAACAGGAATTGCGTTTAAAAGTTGATTTACTGTTCCATCTGATACATTTCCAAAAATACCAAGTGAGCCAATGAAAAAAGGTTGATATAGATAATGAAATCCATATTTTTTTTTCCGGGCGAGGGGCATCAAAACTTCGTAATCATTCAGAACAAGCGCATCCCAATTTTCAGCCATTGCATCAAGAAAAAATGAATACGCATAGATCAGTCCGTTGGCTGAATGTTTAATGCAGCGATCCCATTTTGGGCGATCAATATTTTCATTTCTTATGTAAGCAATCTTCATAAGTATTTTTTTCTGATCAACATCAAAGCCCCGGTAAATCTATATAATTACTCAAACGAAAATTTTGAATATCGATACTGAATGTAATTTTTCTAACAAATTTATTCGCCTCTTTATCTGTTTTTAAATAATCTTTAAAATCATTGCTGTAAATGAGAGGCGCATATACATTCAACAGATTTTTAAACAGCGATAGTTGAATGCCGCCAACATAAAGGAACCGGGTGAGCGCAGAATTCGCTTCCCACGCATCAGCATAAGTTCCCGCATCGAAAAATATTTTTATTGGCAGCTTAAATGGGAATAAATTATTAGGTAGTGTGGTACTTAAATTAATTGCTGCAATCCAATTATCCGATTGTCCTTGTAGGTTGGATGGATCTAGTCTGAATTTCAGCCCACCCGTGTTTGGTATCATAATTTGTTGCGCGGCTATCCCGTCATTTGCAATAGGGATGTCGCCATAAGAAGTGAAAGCGCTCCTTCCCAGAAAATAATTGCTGTACGTGTAGTCGTCTGAACCGTTGCCGCCTAATAATTTTGGTTGATACCGGTATGTATTGCTAAAATCTTTTGATCCCAGGTATCCAAATTTAGAAGCGAAAAATCGCGTTTGGAATCCGCCACCTTTCGGGTAATTGAAAAAGTAATTTCCGGTAAGATTGAGCCTGTAAAAACCGTTACCTTGTTGTAACTGAATTTGATAATCGTATGGGTATAGCGCCCGCCGGTTTTCTGAATTGAAGGTAATCTGGTTAACGTATCTGCCTGTATTAATTAATGAGTTAGGATAAGATATTGAACTATCGCTTCCCGCTTTATAAGAATAGCCGTCAAAGTTTTTTTCACCAATAATATATGAACGAAAATCGAGCCAGGTGCTGATTTTATCTCCTGCTTTTGTTCTAAAATAGATTTTAAGATAAGGGACTATTTTCTGAAAATTTTCAAAAATATTTTTTCCTGCTGTGTCTAAACTGTGATTATCTGAAAATTTACTTCCATTAATCCCAATCACAATTTTTTCAAAATGATTATCAGGATACCAATGATAATTAATGCCACCCAACCCGCTGAATGTTTTGCTACCAGTGGAATACAGTGGAGCAACAAAAAACTGCAATTTCTCTTCAGGCAACGTATAATTGTGTATCAATCCTCCTATCATCAATTTATCATAATTGTTATAGCCCAGCGCCGGAGATAAAAACAGGTATCTGTATTTGTCCGTGTTTTCAAGGTTAAAAAAAGCAGAAATCTTAAACGGTCTTTTTTGATAATTTTTCAGGCTTCCTTTTTTTGTTAATAAGGAAAAAATCGAATCAACATTTTTCCTGCTTACATCTTCCACCACTTTTTTAAAATCTTCGGGATAAGGATGTTTAAATTTCCATTGGTTATAGTACTCATGAAGACAGCTATCAAACAAATCTTTTCTCACAAACGTTTCCAGTTCTTTCATCCACAAACCCGTCTTGTAATATGCGATTGCGTCATAGTTCGTTTCTGTAAAATCTGCCGAAGGTGTTTCAATTGGCTGGTCTTTCTTTGAAGCAACCTGCGTCCGGTAAATCAGCGCAGAAAAATCATCTGGAATTTTTTTTCTGAAGAATCCTTTTGCGCTTTGGCTTTCTTCAGGATGAAATAATTTTTCATACCGATTGTCGAAATAGGTGTTCATCCCTTCGTCCATCCATGGATGCTCCCGTTCGTTACTGGCAAGGATGCCGTAAACCCAGTTGTGGCCTACCTCATGTTCAATGGTAAGGTCTAAAGATTTTTCATCGGGCATTGGAGAAATACTGGTAATGGTGGGATATTCCATTCCTCCGCTAAAACCCATTTTTGCCTCTACAGCGGTGACGACAGGGTAAGGGTAATCTCCCAGCCATTTGCTGCGGGCGCGTATAGTGTTTTTTATAGATTGAATACTATTTTTCCACACAGGTTGGCCAGAAGGTGTAAAAAACGCCCATGTATTAATAATTCTTCCTGAAGCCAATTGAATCGTATCATATTTTACGATAAAACTTTTATCGGCAAACCATGCAAAATCATGAACATTATCCTGGATATAAGTAAGTGTTTTAGTTTTTTCTGGTGTAATGATTGGCGGAGAAGGTGGCAGTTTTTTCTTTTTTTGGGTTGTGGGCTGGTATCTCTTTTTGACTTTTTTCTTTTTAATATCAGTAATTACCGGTTCATCGCTTTTTTCGCTTTGCTTTGTGTTTTCGGCATTTTGTAAATGAGCCGTTTCTGACTGCTCATTATTCATTGCTTTTTTCTTAAGCCATTTGAGTTCATCCTCATTCTGCAGTTCGCCCGTGGCGGCTATCACATAATCTGCAGGAACAGTAATCTGTACATTAAAATTACCAAACTCACCGTAAAATTCTCCCTGGTCAAGGTAAGGCATTGGGTGCCAGCCTTTGTCGTCATATACTGCCGGTTTTGGATACCATTGCGTGATCTGGTAGGTATGACCAATATATCCGCCGCGTGAAAAATTGAAAGGAATCTTTTCGTGAAACGGAGTAGTAATTTTTATCGTCCGGCCTGGCAGAAGTGGCAACGGTAAAATCAGTTTTACTACGTCAATATATAATGCATGGTCTTGTAAATTTGCGGTGATTCCATCCACCTTGAAATCCAGGCGATTGATGTATCCACGTTTGTCCTCATCACTAAAATAGAAATCTGTCCTGCCGAGTTTCAACATTTGTTCGCTAAAAGCAGTCCGGTCATTTTTGTAAGCATTTGGCCATAGGTGAAACCAGATATAATGAAGCGTATCGGGGGAATTATTCGTATAATCAATAATTTCAAATGCATCCAGTGTATTTTTATCGTCATGAAGTGTTACACTGATATTGTAGTTGACTTGTTGTTGAAAATATTTTGTTTGGCAAATTGAATGGGGTAGCCGGGAAAAAAGAAAGCAGACCAGAAAAAGTTTTTTCAAAACGATTATTTCATCAAATATAAATAATAATAGGAACTGACTTGTCGCTTAATACGTAGAAAGACAGTATCGCTTTTTTGAAACGAAAATTTGTTGCAAATCTTACGTCAAAGAATCTACTTTTGACTCCGTTAACATTGTGATATTAAAAAACTAAAAATTTTTGTGAAAAAAAAGTTTCAAATTCAAATAAAAGTCTACCTTTATACTTTGTTAATGGGTTTAGTGTGTTTTTCTTTTGGCTGATGTTGCTTTTATTCAGGTTTCTTCAGTTCATTGTAGCTACTGATTCATTAATAGTTATCTTAATTTATTAAACAAAAGTTTTTACAATGAACATTTATGTTGGCAATCTGAGTTGGTCGATGACTGATGACGATTTAAGTAATTTATTTACTCAGTATGGCACCGTTACAAGTGCAAAAATCCTTAAAGAAAAAAACACAGGCCGCAGCAAAGGCTTTGGTTTCGTAGAAATGGAAGACGATGATGCAGCAAAAACTGCAATCGCTACCTTAAACGAAAGCGAAGTACAGGGCCGTAAGTTGATTGTTAACGAATCGCAACCTCGTCCTGAAGGCAGCGGCTACAAGAGAAGCGGCGGCGGCGGATACGGTGGCGGCGGTGGTAACAGAGGCGGCGGTGGTTACGGCGGCGGCAGAGGCGGCGGCGGTGGCTATGGCGGCGGCAGAAGCAGCGGCGGCGGCTATGGCGGCGGTTACAACAAAGACTATTAATCCTTTTCGATATCAGATTTTTAAATCCTTTTCATTTAAATGGGAAGGATTTTTTTTGTGCCGATTCCGGAGGGATTATTTGCTGGTATCTGAGTCTCCGACGGCGCGAGTTAACTTGGGTAAATAGCGATTTTTTAGCAATTGAATTTGCAGTAAACCAACTTTTTCCTGGTATTTCTATTCCGGATTAGATGGGTGGTAGAATAAACTTATATTTTGAATTCCTAAAGTGTTAAGCTACGCTGGAAGGCAAAGGAAGTATTATTTCATTGCTTCCGCCATAGTCTTGCCGATATCCGCAGGGCTGGCAACTACATGAACGCCACATTCCGAAAGAATTTCCATTTTGGCAGCGGCAGTATCCTCTGCTCCGCCCACGATAGCTCCGGCATGCCCCATTCTTCTTCCGGCAGGAGCCGTTTGGCCGGCTATAAAACCAACCACCGGTTTACGATTATTTTCTTTTATCCAGCGGGCAGCTTCGGCTTCCATACCGCCACCGATTTCGCCGATCATAACAATGCCATCCGTTTCGGGGTCATTCATAAAAAGCTCGACTGCTTCTTTGGTGGTAGTTCCTATTATCGGGTCGCCGCCAATACCTATTGCTGTTGAAATGCCCAGCCCCGCCTTAGCTACCTGGTCAGCAGCTTCGTAAGTAAGCGTACCTGATTTTGAAACGATACCGATCTTGCCTTTTTTGAAAATAAAGCCAGGCATGATACCCACTTTGCATTCATCTGCGGTAATAACGCCCGGGCAGTTTGGGCCTATTAATCTTGATTTTGAGTCTAACAAGTAATTTTTCACTTTTACCATATCCTGAACAGGAATACCTTCTGTGATGCAAACGATCAGCGCTACTCCGGCATCTGCGGCTTCCATTATCGCATCTGCTGCAAAAGCGGGAGGCACAAAAATAATACTCACGTCCGCTCCTGTTTCTTTGACTGCTTCTTCCACTGTGTTGAAAACAGGTTTATCAAGATGCGTACTTCCGCCTTTGTTGGGGGTAACTCCACCCACTACATTTGTTCCATATTCAATCATCTGCGTAGCATGAAAAGTGCCTTCGGTTCCGGTAAATCCCTGTACAATTATCTTTGATTTTTTATTGACTAAAACTGACATGAAATATATTTTAAAAGTTTCGCAAATATAAGAAAGTATGATTTAGGTTCTAAGATTTGGCTAATTCATTAACTTGCGCGCATGGAACAATACCTTCAACTTTTAAAGAAAATAATCGATAGCGGGGCGGATAAAAATGATCGGACAGGCACAGGTACGCGTAGCCTGTTTGGCCACCAGATGCGATTTAATTTAAGGAACGGATTTCCACTGGTAACCACAAAAAAGCTTCATTTAAAAAGTATTATTTACGAATTATTATGGTTTTTAAAGGGTGATACAAATGTTAAGTACTTGCAGGAGAATGGCGTGAAGATCTGGGATGAATGGGCTGATGAAAAGGGAAACCTCGGTCCTGTTTATGGAAAGCAATGGCGCAGTTGGGAAGGCGCGAACGGAAAAACGGTTGACCAGGTTTCTGAATTAATTCAGCAATTAAAAACCAATCCTGACAGTCGAAGATTAATTATCAGCGCGTGGAATGTAGCCGATTTACCAGAGATGAAGCTAATGCCTTGCCATTGTTTGTTCCAGTTTTATACCGCACCAACAGAAGACGGGAGACGAAAACTTTCCTGTCAGTTATATCAACGAAGCGCAGATGTTTTTCTTGGAGTGCCTTTTAATATCGCTTCTTACGCTTTATTGACAATGATGATCGCTCAAGTTTGTAACATGGAGTTAGGGGAATTTGTTCACTCTTTTGGTGACGTGCATTTATATAAAAATCATTTTGAGCAAGCGCAACTGCAACTTACAAGAAAACCTTTTCCGCTTCCACAAATGAAATTGAATCCGGCGGTAAAAAATATTTTTGAATTTAAGTTTGAAGATTTTGAACTTCAGAATTACGAATCTCACCCCGCGATAAAAGCTCCGGTAGCTGTATAGGAAAAGTTTATTGGTTAATTAGTTGATTGGGTTAAATAGTTAACCTGTTGAGATCTGAAGTTTTGTTATGCAGGTATTAAATTTATTAAAAATTTTCATTCAAATTAAATAGTTATGGAGTATGTATTAGAAAAGTTAGAGGTGTACAATATTGCAGAAAAATTTTCAGATGATGTATGGGAGATTGTAGGCGAATGGAATTATTTTAATAAGGATACAATTGGGAAACAATTGGTACGAGCAGCCGATTCAATTTCGGCTAATATCGCAGAAGGGTACGGACGATATTTTTATAAAGAGAGCAAGCAATTCTATTTTTATTCCCGCGGTTCGATTCAAGAAACAAAATCGTGGTTATCTAAATGCATGAGGAGAAAAATTATTGATTCTGAAAAATGCAGTTTATTAGTGGAACTTTGCAGTAAAATACTTTTAATGTTAAATGCATTTATAAAATTTGTCAGAAATTCTCAAAAAGAAAAATAATTACAAACTAATTATAAGGTTACCAATACACCAATAAACCGTTAAACCAATTGACCTTTCCCATGCTTTCACATATTGTCGCCGCTTCAGAAAATAATATTATTGGTGCAAATAACGACTTGCCATGGAAATTGTCCAACGATTTTAAATATTTCAAAAATAAAACCTGGGCCATGCCGGTGATCATGGGAAGAAATTCTTTCGATGCAATGAAAAAGGCATTGCCGGGAAGAATCAATATTGTCATTACAAGAAAAACGGATTGGCATCCTAAAAATGTGTTTGTCGTTCACAGTATTGATGAAGGCATATCAAAGGCAAAAGAGAGCGATGCCAAAGAAATTTTTATTATTGGCGGCGGGGAAATTTTCAAGCAAACGATTTCTATTGTTGACCGGATTTATTTAACGCGGGTACATACAATTGTGGAAGGCGATACGGTTTACCCGAAGATAGATCATTCTATATGGGAACTGAAGAAATCAGATTCGTTTCCTTCCGATGAAAAAAATAATTACCCTTATTCATTTGAAGTTTGGGAAAGAATTTGACGAAAATAGGATAGAAAATCTAAACCTATTTTACGATCCTTTTTCTGAAATATAAATTTGAATTATTTGTTCATCTGCTGTATTTGAAGGGTAATTCTTCTAGATGAACTGCTCACGCTTGCCGGTAACAAAAATCTTTTAGTAACTTTCTTTCTTAAAAATAAAACAATATTCCATTTCCTATCTTTGCTACTAATGGCAACTACCCGAACAAAAACTAAAAAAACTAAAAAGGCGGATACTTCAAAAATGAAACCGGATAAGGTAGAAAAAGTAGAGGTAAAAAAGCTGATACACGATGAACGTTCGCATAAAATTGTGGGAACGGTTTTAATCCTTATTTCTTTTTTATTATTTATCGCTTTCACTTCTTATTTATTTACGTGGCAGCAGGATCAGTCTTCAATCAAAGATGCCAAGATTCTATTTCCAGATAGTAAGCAACATTTTGCCAACTCATTAGGAACTTTGGGTGCATACATTTCTGATTTATTTTTCCGCTCAGGATTTGGGATTGCGTCTTATTTATTTTGTCTTTTTTTCTTTGTGGTAGGCGTGAATTTGTTTGCCCCGAAAAAAATCTTTTCTATCAGTAGGAATATAAGATATGTAATAGCAGGGCTTTTGGTAATTAGTGTTTGCGCTTCCTTCTTAATGCATTCGCCTCACGCACATAATCTGACAGTGTCGAGCCCTGAATTTTTTTGGGGTGGGAAAGTAGGGGATATGATAAGCGCATGGATGCAGCAGGTGATAGGATACACTGGAACCGCCGCCGTGTTGCTTGTTGGATTGTTAAGCTACGTCATTTGGCGTTTTAATCCTTCCTTCAACTTCAAAAAAAGAATCGATGCTGCCAATGACTTTTTTTCGAAAGATAGTGGTCAAGGGTTTGCAGATGAAAATAGTGACACGGATTTTCAACCGGTTTCCAACTCCAATATTTTACCCCTGGATAAAAATTCTTTAAAAGATGAAAATATATATCAACATAATTTTGATGTCATCGAAAAGAATAGTACGCCGGCAACAATC
>JAHEZA010000586.1 GCA_023251335.1 Chitinophagaceae bacterium
GGACACCAGGAGACACCCCGAATCGTGCTACAGCCGAACAATATAATAAAGAGCTGGATGAGGCAATGCACCGGATGAACGAAGGTGAGTTTACAACCTTGGATGAGCTCGAAAAGGAAATGCAATCGTGGTGAGCACAAACAGAATAGTTACTATAGATAAAGAAGCAAAACGATTTCTTCGGGAAATGTACAATTATATCCGGAAAGATTCTTTGCAAAATGCTGAAATGCTAAGAGAAAAGTTATTAGCTTCTATAAAAGAGTTAATAAAATCCTGAGCGACACAATCCGAATAAATACCGGATAGGAAATGACGGTTCCTACCGTGCCTATGAGATTTATAAATACAGGGTTACTTATCATATATCTTCAACCGAAATCCGGGTAATAAGGATAAGGCATACAAAAATGAATCCATTGGAATATTAACGAGTTTTCAAAGTCAGAAACATATATAACCAGTAAACGAACAAATTCTTATCTTTTTTATTTTATAAACTTTGCTACATCTATCATTGGCGCTATCCAGATGTCTTTATCGTTTTGTTTTAAAAAATGTAATAATCCGCTGTGAGCTTGCAACGAAACATTTATATTATGTTCGCCGCCCACGCCATGAAAAAGAAAAACAAGTAGTGTATGAGTTTGCATTGCCTTTTTAACCAATTCAATCATTTCATCCGCAGTTGCGCCGTTTTCCATGTAGCAACCTACGTTATTCAAATTCACTTTATCAATCGGTAACATCTCGGGCGTAACGCCACGCGCAGCGATGAACTTATATTTCATATAATCCAGGTATGCCGAGTCATGAATTTTCATATCGCCACATGGGAACGCAAATGTTCTTTCATCTTTTCCATCAATGGCTTTTAAAATATTATTCATCTCCAGAATTTCATTATCCATTCTGTTTACTGTGTAAGTATGCAAATCATAATCGGGTTTTACAAAACTTCTGCCGGGAAGGCTTCCGTCACACGGATGCCAGATCGTGTGGTTACCGAGCTCGTGGCCTTCGGCTGCGGCTTTTCTCCATCCATCTATTTGTGCCTTAAGCCCATCGAAATAATCAGAGATGTAAAAAGTTCCTTTCAAGCCAAGAGAATCCAGCGCCGGAATTACATTGCTTAAATCAATATTCAATCCGTCATCATAAGTAAGAACTACCGCGCAGGACTTGCCATTCCAGGTGGTGGATGTTTGCGAATACGCGTTACCGGCAGGCACGAATATTGCGAACAAAAATGTTATTATTTGTTTTGTACTAAAACGATTTTTCATAGTTATTTTATTGAGATTTCTTTTCATAATTCAGATTTTTACTTGCCCACGGAATAAAATATTTAAAATTCGGTGCATCGGTATGTCCGCCATCATGCTGCCTCCATGCAAGTTGCCCATCGAGCAAGCCTTCATTGACAGGTGGCATATATTCTTTCATATAATCATTAGAAACACCCAAATCTTTTACTCCTAATAATTTATATACAACTCCTGCAGCGATGATGGCTCTATAACTGCCGCGATGGTCGAGCCAGTTGGCATCGCCTTTTGCAGGAATACCATAACTCAAAAACATCGGCCGCGGTGCGCACAATGCAATCAGTTCATGTGAATCAACTGGTAAGTCGCAACCCGTCATTTTTCCAAACTTTGATTCTTCTGCTCCATATTTTAGAAAATTACCCGCCATCCAATAAAACTCCCCACCGGTAAGGCTTTCGACAGCTTCACCGAAATTGCGGCGCAATAAAGTTGCGCCACCTTTTCCAGGTGAACCAACTAATGCAGTAGCAAAGCGGGGTTCAAAGGCCAGCGTTACCAACGCCGCTTTTCCATATCGTGACACGCCTTCAATGCCTACTTTTTTTGCATCCACCGATTTATCAGTTTCCAAATAATCTAATGCGCGTGCTGCTCCCCAACTCCATGCTCTTAAAGCGCCCCAATCATCAGGTTTGCGCGGTTGGCCTTTATTTACCAAGCCAATAATCCCTTTGGTTAATCCATCACCATTATCAGCCTGGATGCTGTTGGGGTCAATAGTACAGTAGCCCCAGCCTGCCGCCAGCAATTGTTCTGTGGGAGATGCTTCGCCTGTTTGCGGTGCAAAGAAATTAATGGTGGTTTTTGTGATCGGCGTATAGGCAGGATATTTTTCGAAAATATCTTTTACGTCAGGATTGGTTTTTACCATCATTTCTTTGAACGTTGCGTTCAAAGCTTCCATGTCATCATTGGATGGCTGTGCCGGTGAAGGAAATGAAGGCTGCCCAAACATCATTAAAACAGGGACAGGGCCTTTTACATTTGCGGGCACAACCAACGTCATTTTAATATCCACATTAATCAATGGATAGGCGCTGTTGTCCACATGACCAATAATTTCTTTTGCAATGACAGGAATAAATCCACGCCGGAT
>JAHEZA010000115.1 GCA_023251335.1 Chitinophagaceae bacterium
CGCTTTCTCCATCTTAATCTACGATGGTAAGTACATGCCTGCCCGGCGAAGGGCTTACTGATATTTGATGAAAGTTAACAGTTGTTCCGATATATTCATCATCGAGGTGCCAAAATATTTTACTACCTGGCTTGCGATGAGTTGCTGTAAAAACAGTTTTACCTCTTTGCCCATCAATTTCCAGGGGCACATAAATTTTCGCGTTTTGTTCAGGATAAATTATTCCAATCTGCCTCGTATTATTATTTGCATCACAACCTGTCTTAAGGGAAGGTAATGGCTGATATTCATGATTTTTTTGTTTATAATACCACTCCATAGTTGGAGGTAAACAAACCAACTCTTATGTATCATGTTTTCTGGTGATTCACAATTTTCAGTTACACGATAGTTGCCAGTTTTATCCAGATGAATCAATTGATGATAAGGACACAAAGGTGCTATTTCTAACCTAATAGAAATCAGGTGAATTTGTTTATTTACTGTAAAATCATCATTGAAATTTACCGTTTCAAGAAAACAAAATCAGGCGGGACTTAATCCTAACTGCGCGTTTACTTTTTTCATCAGGTTGTTCACGTCAAAAGGTTTGGCGATAAAATCATTGGCCCCGTATTCCGCTATGCTTGCAGCTGCTCCGGGATGGGCCGAAAACATTATAACAGGTATATGACTGGTTTCTTTATTGGATTTTAATTGCTTGCAAATAACTCTTCCGTCATGGCCGGAAATAAGGACATCAAGGAGAATAAGATCGGGTTTAAAGCTTGCCGTTTTAGGGAGCGTGTTTTCTCCTTTTGAAGTAACCTGCACTTCAAAGCCCTTCATTGATAATAACATTTCCATGACGGATAAGATATCTGTATCATCGTCAACGACTAAAATTTTGGCCATTATGTATGTTTAACCGATTTTTTATAAGCGGGAATTTTTAGGGTAAATTTAGTTTCTTTATTTTTTTCACTTTCTACTAATATTTTTCCACCATGTTTTTTTGCTATTTGCTGCGAAAGATATAACCCAATACCCATTCCCGGAAAGGTATCTTCTTTCTTGCCGGGTATTTTATAAAACCGTTCAAATATCTTCAATAGATGCTCCCTACCAATCCCGATTCCATAATCGGTAACACTCACTTTTACGTTTTTGCTATCCTCAGATAGCTCCACCATTATTTTGTTGTGACATTTTGAATATTTTGCTGCGTTCGACAATAAATTTTCCAACGCCTGTGAAATTCTTTCCGGGTCGCCCTTTACCTTTCCCGAGATTTTTCCGATTAATACAATTTTATGGGAAGGGATAATAACCCGCATTTTCTTTACGATGGATTTCACAAGCGCTCCAAATGAAAAAACGGCGCATTCAAAATCTAACGAACCGGATTGTATCCGTGACAAATCAAGCAGGTGATTAATTAAACCATTAATCTTGTTTACCTGTTCAATAGCCCCGGAAATATAATGATTAAACTTTTCCTGCGAATCCCTTTTAAACTTTCCTGATAAAAGATGAAGATAAACGCTAAGAGAAGTAAGCGGGGTTTTTAACTCGTGGCTGGCAGCGATGATGAATTGATCTTTTCTATGTTCAATTTCTTTTATCTCATGTATATCTACACAAGAACCGAAGAAGCCGTTAAAAATATCATCACTTGTAAATTGCGGAATACCGTTTTCCTGCACCCACCGGTATTGGCCATCATAGCGCTGCAACCTATACTCTATTTTATACCTCCTTTGCTTTTGAAAAGCATCATCATAAGTTCTTATGCATTTCTTCAAATCATCGGGATAAATACCTTCCATCCAACCCTTTCCATACTCTTCGTCCAAATTTCTTCCTGTAAACCTAAGCCAAGCCTGGTTAAAAAACGTACTTTGATCATTTACGTCAGAAACCCACATTGGCATTGGGGCATAATCCGCCACTAATTTGAATTCATCTTCAGCCGGAAAATTTGAATCTTGTTTTTCTAAAGCCAGTTTTTTTTGTTTTTCTAATAGTTTAATCATCGTAAGCAAAAGATTAAAAAAATCAAAAAACCGCACCTAACGAAAACAACTAATATGTTGTTTTTTCTAGTTTTTACCTAGAAGATATTTTGATTTAGACTCGTGATGCCGCAAACTTTGTTCCGAAATTTACCCGAATTTTTAAATTCTCAACTATTGCGCTGTCCTATTTTTTAAATTGTCAACAAGCGCATCTAAAAATTCTTCCGTATGTAGATAATCTTTGCCATGCGAAACCTTATTCCCACTGATACACACGGCAAGATCCTTTGTCATTTTACCGCTTTCTACTGTTTCAATACATACTTGTTCCAGTGTATTTGCAAAGGCAATTAATTTCTGATTATTATCAAGTTTACCACGAAAGGCTAATCCTCTTGTCCATGCAAATATCGAAGCAATGGGGTTAGTTGAGGTAGAATTTCCCTTCTCATGTTCCCTAAAATGCCTGGTAACCGTTCCGTGAGCAGCTTCTGCTTCCAGGATTTTTCCATCAGGTGTTATCAAAACAGAAGTCATTAATCCAAGCGAACCAAACCCTTGCGCCAGCGTATCGCTTTGTACATCGCCATCATAATTTTTACATGCCCAGATAAAATTGCCATGCCATTTTAATGCACTTGCCACCATGTCATCTATCAGCCGGTGTTCGTAGGTAATGTTGGCTTCGTCGAATTTCGCTTTAAATTCATTTTCAAAAATTGTTTGAAAGATATCTTTGAAACGTCCATCATACTTTTTTAGTATCGTGTTTTTTGTAGAAAGATATAAAGGCCACTTTTTGTTCAGGGCCATATTGAAACAGCTTCTTGCAAAGCCTTCAATACTTTCATCCACATTGTACATGCACATGGCTACCCCATCCCCTTTAAAATCGTGCACATCAAAAGTTTGCGGCTCGCCATTTTCAGGAGTGAAAGTCATCGTCAGTTTCCCTTTTCCTTTAATCACTGTGTCGGTAGCCCGATATTGATCTCCATAAGCATGACGGCCAATAATGATCGGTGCGGTCCAGTTTGGAACTAACCTTGGAATATTTTTCATTACGATCGGCTCACGAAAAACGGTTCCATCAAGTATGTTTCTGATAGTTCCGTTGGGACTCCTCCACATGTGTTTCAAACCAAATTCTTTTACTCTTGCTTCATCTGGTGTAATAGTTGCACACTTAATTCCTACGCCGTATTTCTTAATTGCATTGGCGGCATCTATCGTTACCTGGTCGTCGGTAGTATCACGGTGTTGAATGCCGAGATCAAAATATTTTATATCCACATCTACATAAGGAAGTATGAGTTGGTCTTTAATGAATTTCCATATTACCCGGGTCATTTCGTCTCCGTCAATTTCTACAACTGGATTGGTTACTTTAATCTTTGTCATTTTCCTTTTTTATAAATTTTTAGTGAAGTATGTTTTGCAATATTATCAAAATCTTTGTCATTGTGGAATAAAGGAATATTGTATTCAATACATAAAGCGGCAATAAGACAGTCGTTGGCCTTCCTGATAGTTATGCCTTTTCTTCTCAAACCTCTGTAAATTTCTGCTGCTTTGATAGAAAATTCGTACGGGTTGTATTCAATATATTCAAATCCTTGTAGGTTTTCTTTGATGATGTTATAGTGCTTGTCTTTTTCAATCCCCTGTAGAACTTCCTGCATTATTACCGGAAGTATTATTACCGGCGAAGACCATTGAATAGATAGAAGTAAACTTTTTAAATGCTCAATTTCAACAGATGTTTTTTTGTTGAAAAAATCAACCCAAATCGAACTGTCAACCACGAGTTTAGGCATTTCTTCTCATTTTATCTAAATCACCAACCCATTTCACTTTGCCTTGTAAGGACAGCATTTTAAGCCTCATTTGATATTTTACATATTCCATAAGCGCTTCATTAATTATCTCTTTTTTCGTCTTTAATTTAGAATATTTAAGAGCCTTCTTCATCAAATCGTCATCTATTTCAATATTTGTCCGCATGATTTAAAATTTTTATACACAAATATACTCAAATCTATACACATTGTAATTCTCACAAATTCTTAATAACTGCATCTCCAAATTCACTTGTTTTCAACAGCGTTCCTTCTTTCATCAGGTTATAAAAATCTATGGTAACCGTTTTATTTCTAATGGTTTTCCCTATTGCATTTGTAATCATTTCTGCAGCATCTCTCCAACCCATATATTCCAACATCATCACTCCACTTAATAATAATGAAGAAGGATTCATACTGTCAGTATTAGCAAAGCGAGGCGCGGTACCATGTGTAGCCTCAAATACAGCGTTGCCTGTTATATAATTAATATTAGCTCCGGGCGCAATTCCTATCCCGCCAACCTGCGCAGCCAAAGCATCACTGATATAATCACCATTTAAATTTAATGTCGCGATGATGGAATAATCCTGGGGAGCAAGTAAAGCCTGCTGCAAAAAATTATCTGCGATGGCGTCTTTGATAATTACTTTTCCTCCAATGCCCGCAATGCGCATATCTTCATTAGCAACTGCTTCCCCTCTTTCTTTCTTAGTTGCTTCCCATTGTGGCCAGGTATAAACTTTATTTTTAAATTCACGTTCCGCCAACTCGTAACCCCAGTTTTTAAAGGCACCTTCGGTAAACTTCATAATGTTGCCTTTATGAACTAAAGTAACGGATGGAAGCTTATTAGCAATTGCATATTTAATGGCGGCGCGTATCAATCTTTCAGAGCCTTCTTTACTTACCACCTTTATTCCGAAGGAGGTCGTTTCGGGAAAACGAATTTTTTTTACGTTCAATTCATCCTGTAAAAAATCTAATAATTTTCTAGCGTCCGGTGTCCCGGTCATGTATTCAATTCCAGCATAAATATCTTCTGTATTTTCCCTGAAAATAACCATGTTTACTTTTTCAGGTTGCCACATCGGAGAAGGAACACCTTCAAAATATTTTATCGGGCGAAGGCAAACGTACAAATCCAAATCCTGCCGCAACATTACATTGAGGCTGCGGATACCGCCGCCAACGGGCGTGGTAAGCGGGCCTTTTATCGCTATCAAATATTCTTTGAAAGCTTTCATGGTTTCATCCGGCATCCAGCTTTTTATTTTATTAAATGCTTCTTCCCCGGCTAACACTTTTAACCACTTAATTTTCTTTTTTCCGTGATACGCTTTGTCAATTGCTGCATCAAACACCCGTACGCTGGCACTCCAGATATCAGGCCCAATACCATCGCCTTCAATAAAAGGAATGGTTGGATTATTAGGGACTTTCAATTTTCCATTGCTGCCCATTGAAATTTTTTCTGCCATATTTTTTTATTTTTTTGCAACGAATCACACAGATTTTTACGAATTAAAAATTCAGAACGCAGTAAACGAATAAATAATACTGATTCTTATTTCTTCTTTTTATTCCATGTCGTCAGTTGCATTATTTATCCGTCTATGGATGTTAGCGATAAACTGCAATTCACCCATTCGTTGTCAAAATTTACACCATCATATTTTTTATAAAAATTAATAGCCGGCTCATTCCATTCCAACACCTGCCATACCACTCCGGATAGTTTTTTTTCTTTCGCTTCTTTTATTAATTCATCAAATAATAATTTGCCAATTCCCTTGCCTCGCCACGGTTCATTTACCAAAATATCTTCGAGATACATTCTTTGTCCTTTCCAGGTGGAATAACGAATATAATACAATGTAAATCCTACTACTTTGTTTTCCGCCTCAGCCACAAATGCCCACCACACAGGTTTTTCGCCAAATCCACTTTCTACGAAATGGTCAAAATCAACAGAGACTTCATCCGGAGCTTTTTCATAAACCGCCAGTTCATGAATCAGTTCCATCATTGTTTGGCAATCTTCTTTTTTGGCTCTTCGTATCTTGATTTCCATTTTCAATTATCCATTTTCAATTACCGGCCGCCTGTTCCAAATCATTCAAAATATCTTCTATATTTTCTATTCCTACACTCATTCTTATCAATCCGTCGGTGATCCCATATTTTTCTCTATCCGCTTTTGGTACGCCGTAGTGTGTCATGGAAGCGGGATGAGATAAAAGGGTATCGCATGTTCCTAATGAAACTGCCCTCACGCACATCTGTAATTTGTCAATGAATTTTTTTCCTGCTTCAAGTCCGCCCTTCATTTCAAAACTTAACATGGGGCCAGGATGTTTCATTTGTTTTTTAGAAGTTGCATGATCAGGATGAGATGCTAACCCCAAATAATTCACCTTGCTGATTGCGGGATTTTTTTCAAGAAATTCAGCCACTTTCATTGCATTTGCGCAATGCCTTTCCATTCTTACTTCAAGGGTTTTCATTCCTTGTGTTAATAAAAAAGCATCGAATGAATTGCTGTTACCACCTAATAAACGATGTACTTTTTCCATCCTCGTGTTCATCCTTTCGATGTCTTTTCCTACCAATGCTCCCCCGATAGCGGTTCCGTGTCCGTTTAAAAATTTGGTGGTGGAATGAACTACATAATCCACGCCATATTTAAAAGGTTGCTGAAGGTATGGTGTAGCAAAAGTATTATCAACCGCAACCAGTAAATTATGTTGCTTTGCAATTTTTGTTAGCGCATCAATATCTACGCATTGAATAGTAGGATTCGCCGGGGTTTCCAGGTAAAGCATTTTTATGTTAGCATTCCCTTTAATAGTGTCTTCTGCTTTGCTCAAATCCCTGAGGTCAATAATAATGGCTTCAATTCCTAATTCAGGAAGCACACGATTCATTAACTCCTGGGTGCCACCATACAAAGAATAATGAGATAAAATTTTATCCCCGGTTTTTAAATTTCCTAACATCAATGTGCTGATAGCCGCCATGCCACTGGCATGTAGACGGGCTTTTAATTGTAACGGGCTTTCATTTTCCATTAGGCCAAAACTTTCCATTGCGGCAATTTTATCTTCGGCCTCTTTCAAACTTGGATTTCCCCAGCGGCTATATATATAACCAGTTTCATCACCACTAAATCTGCGCATTCCCTGCTCTGCCGTATCGAACACATAAGTACTGCTGGCATAAATTGGCGTAAGATGCGCATAATTTCCTTCTGTTTCATGTCCGGTATGGATAGCAGTAGAACCAAAACCTTCTAATTTCTTTTTGATAGATGTCATGTTATTTTTTAATAAAAAAGAATTGTAAAAACTATTGCAAAAATAGGCAAAGAAAAGCGGGAAGAACGAGGCTTTTAGTGCAAAGAGATAGTGCTTAAAATAAAATTTCTTGCAAAGAAGACAGTCAACTCCCTTTCAAATCTAG
>JAHEZA010000587.1 GCA_023251335.1 Chitinophagaceae bacterium
TGAAGTTGGCGAAAGCTATACTACCGACGGAGAACTGATGGTACCAAATCACGCTACGATTTACGGTAGAGATAATATCATCAATTATTTTTCGAATATTATGGCCCATTCTATTACGCACATCAATTTAGAAACAGTAAAAATTTGGGGTGATAGTAGTATACTGGTTGAAGAGGGAACGTACCAGGTTTCGGACAAGAAAAAAAATCCTTTAGATGACGGAAAATATATTGTGCTCTGGAAACTGGAAGCGGGCAATTGGAAAATGTACCGTGATATCTGGGCCAGCAATCGTCCGGTTAGCGCCGTTAAACCGGATTCGTTAAAGCTAAACCCGAAATCTGCAAAGAAATAATCTCATTAAAATTCCATTATGAAAAGCAAGAGGTACTTATCGTTATTAAAACCTTTTGAAATCCTGGCCACAAAAAAAGTGTTACAGGTGAATCCAACCATTGCACCGTCCAGGAAGGAGCCGGAAAAAACCTTGATTTCAGTTTTTGAATACAACAATGATGACGTAAGTTTTGAACAATTGGACAAAGTAGAAGATTGCTATAAATATTTAGACTCCCCGAATATTTCATGGATCAATTTTGATGGTCTAAAAAAAGTAGATATAGATAAAGTCTGCAACCATTTTAATATCCATCCACTTATTGCAGAAGATATTTTTAGTTCGGGCCAACGCCCCAAGATGGATGAATTAAATCAATTATTATTTTCCTTGTTAAACATGCTTTATTTCAACGAAAGCGCTTTGTCTGTAGAAAGTGAGCAAATCAGTATTGTATTGGGATACAATTTTGTAATAAGCTTCCAGGAAGATGCTTCAAGAGATGTATTCAATTCATTACGGGAAAAAATAAAAACCGCAGGAAGTAAAATAAGACAGAGTGGCGCTGATTATCTTTTTTATTCACTGATAGATCTGATCGTAGACAGTTACTTTGTTATTATGGAAAAATTGGGCGACAAGATAGAAGGCCTGGAAGAAGATATAACCCAAAAGCCAGACACACACACCCTGGCAAAGATCAACATGCTTCGTAAAGAAATGATTTTTTTAAAAAGAAATATTTCCCCTGTGCGTGAAATGGTCAATGGAATTTTGCGTAGCGAAAACGAACTGATAGAAGAAAAAACCGAAAAGTATTTCAAGGATATTTACGACCATATCATACAAGCCAATGAGCTTGCGGAAAACTATCGTGATATGATGATCAACCTGCAAGATCTTTATCTCAGCAATGTAAATCTGAAAATGAACGAAGTAATGAAAGTGATGGCGGTAGTAACTTGTTTGCTGGCTCCGGCAACTGTTATTGGCGGTATTTTCGGAATGAATTTTAACCGGATTCCCTGGCTTCACAATCCGAATGGATTTTTTATAGCTGTAGGTTTAATGCTTCTTATACCTATTTGGATGATTTGGATATTTAGAAAACGTGGCTGGTTTTAAACTATTTCTTTTTCGATATTTTTCGACGCTGAAATGGTCAGACCGCAACCGCTGGATTATTTTCTTTGTGCTTTGTAAATAGGCACTGTGCTGCAAGGTTCGCCAAACATAATACTTTTTGCTACCGGCCGTAAAATTTTTGTAATTTCAATGTAGGCTGATTCAGGAACTTTTTTATCCCCACATCCTTTTACTACAATCCTTTTCCCTTCAAATTCTATTGCGTTTATCTTTTGAATGTTTTTTAATAGTAACATATCCAATACTTCTGAGTCTTTTCCATAAAGAATATCCTTTGCATAAGGTTCCAGGTAAGTAACTGCTAACATATACGCCCAAAGAGGTATAACAGCATCAGTAGAACAACAAATAGCCACTATTTTATTTTGATAAATTTTCCAGTCTAAATTCTTTAATGCTTCGCGGTATTCTTTCTCTTTTAAAATAAGTTCCATAAATAAATAGTCTTTTAGATCAAACATTACTATTTCATTTTGCGGATAATATTCTTCCAAATCAAGAGTAATCAGCCCGCTTTGAGCTACTTTATTTATAATTATGTCTTCCATTTAATTTAGTCATTTATGTAAAGTTACAAAATCGGTTTTCGATTGGTTAAGACAAAGTTTAAAATTGTCTAAAATAGTAAATCAATAAATAACAGGGGTTTTCATTTTGTTCCAAAAAAAAGCCATCAAAACAGATGGCTTCTTTAAACTTAGCTTTTAATAATTATCAAAAAAATCTGCTTCTTTCGTCCTTAATATCAGCCATTTCTTTCAATGCGTTAAATGATTGGTTTAAGGCTGACTGCATGTCTTTGTGATTTTCTTCATCCTTCTGGAGTTTTTCCATTTCGGGAGAAATCGTTCCTTTTGAAGCAATACTGTTTACTTTAATTACAAACACTCCTGAATTTCCTGCAAAAGCCGGCGACACTTTAGACTGATAATCTTTA
>JAHEZA010000588.1 GCA_023251335.1 Chitinophagaceae bacterium
TTGCTTCGTCAAGGTGGCTGTAAGGTTCGTCCAGCAATAAAAAATCAAACGGCTGCATCAATGCGCGAATAATCGCAATGCGCTGTTGCTCGCCATAGCTGCACGTTTTGGCCGTTTGGTCTAATTTATTTTTAATGCCAAGTCGCTCAGTCATTTCTTCAATTTTCTGTGCCGGGTGATACGGGTTCAATATTCTTTTTATTTCAATATTTTCCATCACAGTTTGATTTTCAAACAAACGCAGATCCTGAAAAATGATGCTGATTTTATTTTGCCTGAAGGCAGAAAAACTTTCTAAGGAGCATTTTTTAATATCGGTATCATCATAAAAGACAGCGCCGGAATAATCTGTTCGCAGCCCATAAATAAAATGAATCAGCGAAGTTTTTCCACTGCCGGATGGCGCTACAATATGAAGATGAGCGCCTTTATTGATTACAATATCCCGCTCCCACAATTGTGAGGCGCTCCGGTTTTTCTTTTCAATATAATCGGGCGTTAGATGCCGTAGTTGTATCTGCATCTTCAATTATTGATCAAACAATTTTTATTTTACTTTAACGGTATCGGTTGGCGGTGGTACCAGTAAAGAATCCAGCCTGGTGGTATTGTCATTTTTTTCGGCCTCACTTAATTTATGCATTTCGTTGAAATAATTATTCAATTGTTTCAGGCTGTTGGTGTCTTTGTTTACCAGGTTTATTTCTGTATGAAATTGAAATCCGCCATTTTTAAAATCGCCTCCATCGGCCAGTATATTTTCCCACGTATTTAGACTTAGATCTAACATAGCTTTTTCATTGGCTCTGTCCGTTTGAGTGGTTGCGAACGCCGAAATAATTTTATGAAGGTCAAGAAAAAAACCAAATGGATGTCCTGAAATTTTGTCGGAAAAATCATATTTACTATTGCTATTGCCAGCCAGATATTTATTAGCAAATTCGGTAGAACTTCCAAAAGCAAATGTTTTGTCATTCATTACATATTTATTCACTAACGAATCTGCGCCCATTTGGGAACCTTGTTTTTTCAAAGCATCTATTATTTTTTGAAAGCTTGCTTTATCTCCAATGCCAAGAGAAAAAATGTAATTGAAATCAGGTTTATTAAAAGCTGGCATCATATTTTCCGCCGAAGAATCATTGCTGGCAGATGATGTTTTTGGTATTCGAAGGTCGCTGAAAGCTAATAAAAAATCACCGTTAGTAGCTTTGGAAACATCATCAAGATTAAATCCCAATTCTTGTAAAAAAGTGTTCGCCAGCCCATCGGTGCCAGTGAGTTTAATGATTTCTTTAATCCCTTCCGGTTTAAAATTAAATGCCATTAATCCAACCACATCTTGTGATGGAATATTTTTGATCATGGCCATGTTCACAGAACTTCCCATATACTTTTTTAGAATATCCGAAAGTTCCTTGCTTGTATACTGATTTTGATCAATAGAAATTTTTCCATTTTCAAAATTCACTGTGTAGGTACTGATATTGTCTTTCGTTAAAGCATCCAGTTTCATCATGCTCAACATCCCAAGCGATGGCGCGCTTTTTATCAGCGCTTCATTGTTTTGCCATGCGTGAATATCACCGTTTTCTTTCACAAGCGCGGTAAATTTATCATTGCCCGCAAGGGAACTATCAGTCTTTAAGGCAAAAAGTTTTTTGCAAAATCCGGAAAGTTCAGCAGCATTATCAATAGAATTTTTGGGTTGTGAATTTTCAGTCCTATCTGAATCGAAATTTTTATAAGGATTTTCCGGTGTGCTTGCTACGTAAGCGAAATAATTGCTATTCCATCCCACAATGCCCTTGTCCTTTAGCACGAGTAAATTAATTTCACCTTCACTTTTTACGGTTTGTGCAGAATCAAAATTTTTATTGAATTGTTCAAAATCTTTTTCATTTTTTATTTTTCCTTCAGCGACAAAATAAGTTTGCCCGGAATTTTTAACTACAAAAAATGTGAGGCCTTCGTTAAGGTCAATTCCGCTTGTCGATGGGTTTTCAAGTATTTTATTTCTCCATTCCGGAGCAGAAGGGTCAGCGATTGCTTTCTTAAACCATTCAGATTGTTTAAGGTCGCTAAGTGGCAATTTGCTTTCAATTGATTTTAAATTTACCTGGGCTACAAACATCGCATCGGAAGGAATCATTTTTCCGACATTATTTTTCTTGCTGCAGGATGAAAAAAGGAGTGCACCGATCACAAGCGAAAAGAAATACTTAACAAAATGCTTCATAAAAAAAAGATTAAGGATTAACGAGTTTTTATTTTAAAATAGATGTTTAAAAATAAGTTTATTTGTTTTATTAAAGGTTTAAAATTGTATAACCGGCAATTTTATTTTTTAAAAAAGCCAATAACATCATTGTCAGGTATTGTTTCCTGTTGCCCTGTTACGAGATTTTTTATGACAACG
>JAHEZA010000589.1 GCA_023251335.1 Chitinophagaceae bacterium
CAGTTGTTTTTTAAATAAAAAAATGGGGTAATTGTTTATTTACTGCCATGACAAATACTACGCCGTTATTTCAATGCATTCAAATGTTTTATCAAATCGCCAACAGGCGTTTGCTTTTGATAAGAAATAATAAATTTTCCATTCTTATCATATAGCGCAGTGAAAGGCGTATTTTCCAGATGGTAATAATACCTGAAAAAGAATACAGGTTTTTCAATTCCTGTTTTTATGAAAGGATATGCTTTTAAATCATAATCCTTTTCAAAAGTACTTATCTGCTGCAACGATTCAAAACTTGCCAATATAATCTGCGAGTTCTTAAATGATTTTATTTTTTTTATTAATTCTTTGATCAAAGCCTGGCAATGTTCGCAATCGGGCGCAAAATAAATAATGATGGTAGGTTTTGATTTTGATAAATCTTTTGTAGTAAATATGTTGCCATTGGTAAGTTCTATTGTAAAATCGGGAATGGATTGCGAGTTGGCCGCTTGTGAAAATGAAAAGAATAGTAAAGCAACAAATAACAGATTTTTACAATTACGTAATTTCGGCAGTTTTAATAATGGTTTCATCCTTATTTTCCTATGTTTTTTAAAATTATAAATGGCGGAGATTTTGTCCAGTCAATCTTATGTTTCATCATAGCGGGGCCGATAGAAAAGTTACCCAATATAATATCTTGTTTACCATCACCATCAATGTCGCCGGCATCCATCGTAAGCCATCTTCCCATCTCCGCTTGGGGAACAGAATATGGATGAAAATCAAAATTTCCTTTATTTTCCAAATACACAAATCCTTCTTCCGGCTGGTGAATATAATCCGGAAAAAAAGAAATAGTGGCGATATCTAAATCACCATCGCCATCAAAATCTCTCGCCATTGCTTTATAACATCCGTTAATCGGATAGAAAAATTTTTGTTTAAAATGATTCGTCCCGTCATTCATAAAAATATACACCCCATGATAAGGCTTTAATATTACAGAATAGTCCGCGTTATCCCCGCAGGTATAAAGAATATCCAGATAGCCGTCCTTGTTAAAATCATCCAACTCAAAATAAGAAGAGCCATAAGACGGCGGAAACTGAAGCAGTCTTCTTTCCTCAAAATCACCATTTCCTGTATTCGTGAAAAGGAAAATACCTTCATCGCCTTGCGCAAATAGCGCCCAAATATCGGGCAATCCATCATGGTTATAATCTTCAACATAAGCGTTGATCGCGCCCGGAAGCTCCCTTATCACATGTCTTTCAAATTTATTATTCCCTTTATTCTCCATCCAGGACAAAGCACCTTTCAAATTTCCAAACTCGCACACCAGGTAATCTTTTTTCCCATCCTTATTAATGTCTGCCGCGATTATTTCTACAGGTCTTTGCAAATGATCAAATGCAATGGTTGTATCAATTTCCGGCTTCCATTTTGAATTTATGGTCATCAACTGTCCGGTGCCCGACTTTCCATTATTGGGATTCAAATTGCCAATATTACAAAGAAGCCACTTGCTCGTTTCAAAATCAATATCAACGATGGGGCCTTCTGTTTCGATAGTATCTAAAACCTTCAGGTTGGAACTAAAAAAATATAGCTTTTTTCCAAAAGCGTCTGCTGCAACAACTTTATGCATTGAATCGCCGGAACGAATTTTTACATACGACGTTGCAGGATTTGTGTGAAGAACTCTGGGAATTTCAACTTTAAAAAGTGGCAGATTTTCTTTAATAGCATACTTCCTTTTCTGTAGTGGCAGCGAATCGGGCGAAGTAGCTTCGTAATAATCCAGGATGTTTTGCCATTGCACTGGTGTAAGCATGGGAGCAGAAGGATAAAAATCGCTGCGGATATAAGCGTCGAGTGTGCGTGGATATTGTTGCGACCCATATTTAAAAATACCCAGCCTCGGCCCCATTTCGGGCAGTACACCTTTTTCCCACGTTTTAGCATTTAGCAAGGAAGGATCAGGCAACTGGTGGCAAGTCTGACAATAGAGTTTTGCTAACTGACGTCCCTGTTCGATGCTCGCTGAAGAAATATTCTTATGACTACTGTTACGATGGAAATTTTTACAGGAAGACAATAACAAACAGAAAACAAAAAACAGGATAATAAGTTGCTTTACTGAAAGGAGAATATTGTTTATCATTTTTCAAACAAATAGTGATTGCCGGCATAGTCCAAATGCGCCCATATCAGTTCAAATTAATCTTGCGCACTACACCTTTGTTATTTTTTATCTCCACCGAAGCCACGTTGTTTCTAACAGAAAGGAACCTGCCAGATTGCGAAATAGATGAAGATCCATAGCCCACTTCACGCTTTTGCACAGTGCCGTTTTTAAAAGTAATGATCATACTTTCATCAAAAGGCTCTAAAGGAATCATTTTGTCATTTCCTTTTAATTCAAAAAC
>JAHEZA010000590.1 GCA_023251335.1 Chitinophagaceae bacterium
AGACGATGAGCCGCTGGCGCTCGAAGTTGTAAAAAGATATATTTCCAAATGCGCCGATCTGAATCTCCGGGCGTTTTTCTCAAATGCATTGGAAGGACAGGAATACCTTAAGACCAATTCCGTGGACCTACTTTTCCTTGATATACAAATGCCTGGCATCAACGGCATTCAGTTATATAGAAATTTGGAAATCAAACCGATGGTCATATTTACCACTGCTCATAAAGAATTTGCTATAGACGGTTTTGAATTGGATGCGATGGATTATTTATTGAAACCATTCGATACAGAACGGTTTCAAAAAGCGGTAAATAAGGCAGTCGTTTGGCAAAATGTGGTTGCTCAAAATAAGGGCCAACAAAATGAATTTTTGCTGATCCACTCTGAATATAAAGCGATAAATATTCCTTGTAACGAAATTATTTTTATTGAGGCATCAAATGATTATGCAAAGATTCATACGAAGCGTGAAGATTATTCTACCTTGTTATCAATGAAGGGAATGGTTGAAAAATTACCCAAAAGTCTATTTATCCGTATTCATCGAAGCTATATTGTGGCTATCAATCAAATTTCGTTTGTTCAATTTCGGAAAATGGGATTAATCAATGGAATGGAATTTCCGATAGGAGATACCTACCGGGCAAGTATCGCAGAACTTAAAAAAAAATAAAAGAGGGTTTGAAGTCGAATTTGCACTTTATTGCACGATGTCCACCCAAAGCGTGTTCGGCAGAAAATTGAAACTAAAAACCTGACCATCCAACTTATTCCAATAGAATGAAAATGTTGTTTATTTATTTGTTTACTGGGTTCTTCAGGTAAAACAAAGAGCCGGCGATTTCGCCGGCTCATAAATAAATAATTAGAGAAATTAAACAACCTCAACTTCAGCGCCTGCCTCTGTCAATTTGTTTTTAATTTCTTCAGCTGAACCCTTATCCACACCTTCTTTAATAGGTTTAGGTGCACCGTCAACAAGTTCTTTTGCTTCTTTCAATCCCAAACCTGTGATTTCTTTTACAAGTTTTACGATGCCCAGTTTATTAGCGCCCGGTGCTTTCAGAATTACATCAAAAGAAGATTTTTCTTCTACTGCTGCTGCGCCACCGCCGTCACCACTTACAACAACTGCTGCTGCCGCCGGCTCAATACCATATTCTGATTTTAAGAACTCAGCTAATTCCTGAACTTCTTTTACTGTTAAGCCTACTAAGTTTTCGGCTAATGCTTTTACGTCTGCCATGATTTTTTAGTTTAATTTTTTCCACCTTCTTTTCATTTTCTGATCCGGCGGAGGGTTTTAAAAAAATTGTTTTTTATTAAATGAACTGATTAGATAATTAACTGACTTGCCAATTAGCTAACGCTAATGAAATACTTATTTCGTTTCAGATTCGGTCTTCGAATCTTTACTTTCTGCTGCTGCGTCTGCTACTTTCGGTGCTTCTGCTTCTGCTTTTGGAGTGTCTTCTACTTTAGCCGCGGGAACTTCAGTCGTTGCTTCAACAGCGGGTTCAACTTTTTCCTCTTTTGCAACTTCAGACTTCACTTGTATAGTATCGGTAGTCTCGGGCCTGTTTTGTAACGCGCCAATGACCCTTTGAATTGGTGACATCAACAATCCGATCACTTCACCGATCAATTCATTCTTGGTTTTGATCTTGGTAAGATTTACCAGTTGATTATCGCCTACAAAAATATCACCGTTTAAGAATGCTGCTTTCAACACTGGTTTGTCGCCATTCTGCGCTTTGCGAAAACTGCTGATGATTACGGCTGGATCTTTTGGACTTTCGCTAAACATTAAGGCAGTTACCTGGTGCAGTGAATCGTAAACACCGGCATATTTTTCACTATCAAGACTTTCCAATGCTTTTTTGATAAGCGTGTTTTTAGCCACTTTCATTTCCACTTGCTTATCAAAGCAATGCCTGCGGAGATTAGTAACCTGTGCTACTGAAAGGCTTTCTGTATCCGTAATATAGAAATTAGAATACTGTGAAAACTTACTTTTCAGCGCTTCTATTACTTCCTGTTTTTGTTCTTTGTTCATACAAATTTGTTTTGCTGCTTGTGAATAAAGGTCATTCAGAAGCAAATAATTTTATTTAGTTCTGTACTGATTTGGCATCAATCAAAATGCCCGGGCTCATGGTGCTTGCCATGCTAAGGCCCTTTAAATAAATTCCTTTTGAAGTAGCAGGTTTTAATTTTACGATTGCATTTATCAATTCCTGTCCGTTGGCCTCTATTTTTTCCGGTGAAAAACTCACTCTGCCGATAGACGCATGAATAATGCCTACTTTATCAACTTTGAAAGCTATTTTACCGCCTTTTACATCATTAATGGCAGCAACCACATCATTAGTAACAGTACCTGTTTTAGGATTTGGCATCAGGTTTCTTG
>JAHEZA010000116.1 GCA_023251335.1 Chitinophagaceae bacterium
CTCCATTCTGATCTCTATCTATGTTTATGAAATTGGCAACATAAGTTGCGGGACTGTAGTCGGCGCTGATCCCTGTAATCCAATTGGTATTAATGGAACTGATTTTTTTTGAATGCTGAATAATAGTTCCATAACTATGAAAAGCATCGTCATTAATTTGCCCGGTTGCTTTAGTGGGATCGCTCGCTGCATTTTGGATGTAATAGAAAGGATTTTGCCCAATAGATGAATTTCTGTAAAAAGCAGTAAAATTAGTGTTGTTACTTTCGTTCCATTTTTTAGAAAACGTACTTCTTAATCTGAATGAATTCACTTGCCGATACGTAAAACGGTAAAGACTGTTGTAACTTTTGTCATAAAAATGAGCGCTATCCAAGCCTCCGGTCTGATCAGTTTTATAGTTGATATAATCGGCAACAGTCACTAATTTGGATTTATCATTGAAAGCATAATCCGCTCTTAAAGTGAACGCAGCCTTATTAAAATCATTATGTCGCTCAACGTTTTGATCCTGATCTGCATAATATCCCCCAACATAAATTCCTAATTTTTTATAGGTATTACTAACATTAAAATCAGTTCTTTTATAGCCCCGTGTCCCGGCCTCAGCCTGTATCTTCCCCGAAAAAAAAGGGGACGGCGATTGAGTAATAAAATTCATTGCACCACCCACTGCTTCACTGCCATATAAAGAAGAAGCCGGGCCTTTGATTACTTCTATCCTCTGAAGCGACGCCTGGTTAATTTCAACAAGTGCATTATGGTTGAAATCACCAACAGTTCTTATAGGAATTCCATCTTCTAAATAAAGATAAAGATTGTTGTAACCCAATGGCTGTCTTATGGCCATACTGTGCTGCTCATTCCCGAGATCTACCATATAAACTCCCGGCACTTTATTCACAAGCATATCCAACCGGGTAGCCTTTGTATCATTTATTTGGGTTTTAGAAATCACATCAATTGCAACGGGGACATCCGTTCTTTTTTGTGCTTCGCGATTCCCTGACACAATGATTTCATCCAGGTTTCCGAAAGTTGGTGAAAGAAGAATCAGCAATTTTTCTTCGTTTACTGCCAGTTTTAAAGTACGATAACCCACCGAAGTAATTTCAATACTATCTGTTTTTTCAGGCAAAGAAAAGGTTCCGTTCTGATTTGTAATTCCGTTTGTTTTGCTGTGCAATGCAGATACCGTCGCTCCCTGTAAAGGCTGATTAGTAACGGCATCCACTACTTGCCCTGTTAATTCTTTTTGAGAAAATGCCATACTGGTTACAATAAATAGTAATACAGTTAAGCATACACGCTTATTCATCCGTAAATAAATTAAATATTAAAGAATCCTTTATACTCCATCAGCATAAAGTGATCATTAGATTTTATTAAATATTTAAACGGAAGGTGGATGAAATACTCTTTGGTGGAACGATGAAATTAAATTTTCATCCTTAATAAAGAAGTTATTTTTTGTTTGTGATTGGACATTTTGCAAAGCAGTGTAAGATGGCGCAAAATAAAGTACCACTTCAATCCTTTCATTTTTAGGAACCGGTGCCTGTTGATCCTGCTTTTCCTGTTGTTTTAATTTTTTGGAGAGATAGCATTTGCCATTGCAATGCATCATTGGTTTCTCACGGTTTATACAAAGATTTTTTGCAATGTAGGATTGATTCACATAAAATTCAGCCTTTATAATAAAGGAGCTAAACGTTTGTATGAAAATACTCGAGGCCAACAATATGGTTGCAAAAATTTTCAATTGATAAACGATAAGTTCATTTGTGAATGCAAAAGTAGTTCAAAAAAATAATTACCTCATTTTAGAAATATGATTATAATCAGTTATCCGGATGATTATAATATGGTTCATCAGAATAATCCTCTAATCATGAATCTTCAACTGCATTCCCTCGTATTTGAGTAGATGCGGAGCCAAAAGGTTACAAAATAACTTAAGCCGGTGCGCCTATATTCTTCACTAATTTTAGTGCGAAATCCAGTTGCTCTTTCGGCGTTAGGTGGGTATTATCTAATTCGATGGCATCATCTGCTTTGCGCAGTGGACTTATTTTTCTGTTAGAATCAATATAATCGCGCATAGCAATGTTTGATTTTATTTCATCCAATGTAATGTTGGGATTTTTGTCGAACATTTCAGCATATCTTCTTTCTACCCTAACTGCTTCATCAGCCACCATAAAAATTTTAATTTCTGCATTCGGGAAAACTGTGGTTCCAATGTCCCGGCCATCCATCACAATCCCTTTATGAATTCCCATTTTTTGTTGCTCTGCTACTGCGAAAGTTCTTACATCTTTTAAAGCAGCCACGTCGCTCACTTTTTCTGCAATCACTATATCGCGGATGATATATTCAACATTTTCTTCGTTCAGATAAATCTCCGAACTACCTGAGGTTTCATTCACTACAAATTCAAGTGTAATGTTTTTTAAAGCATGCCGGATTTCCTTTTCCTTTGCGAGGTCTACATTATTTCTTAAAAAATACAATGTAATAGCACGATACATGGCGCCACTGTCAATATAGGTATAGTTTAATCTTTTTGCGAGTTGTTTAGCCAATGTGCTTTTCCCACAGGAAGAAAAACCATCAATTGTTATAATTAACTTTTGAAACATATTTACAAAAATGAGATAAAAAGCAGAAAGTACAAAAAGCTCATTTTGCAATCGTTCTAAAAAAAAATGCCATCATTTCTGATGGCATCCAAAATTTAGAAGTTATAAAATTATACTTCGGAAGCTTTTTGTTGTTTAACACTCCCTTTTACTTCAAAGACGATTTTCGAATTTTCTTTATCAAGAGATGCGAGAAGTATATCACCATTCTTTACATGCATATTTAGAATTTCTTCTGCTAACGGATCTTCAAGATATTTCTGAATAGCTCTGTGCAAAGGCCGTGCACCAAATTGAGCGTCATATCCTTTTTCAGAAATGAACTTTTTTGCTTCTTCCGTAAGTTCAAGCTTTAATCCGAGATTATCCAGCCTCTTAGTTACTCCTTTCATCAAAATATCTATGATAGAGAAAATATTTTCTTCAGTAAGTGTGTTGAAAATAACCACATCATCTATCCTGTTTAAAAATTCGGGACTAAAGGTGCGTTTTAACGCTTTTTCGATTACCGCTTTATTATTTTCCTCTGCATTTTCGATTCTTGAAGAAGTGGTAAAACCAACGCCAGCTCCAAAATCTTTCAATTGCCTTGCTCCAATGTTAGACGTCATAATAATCATCGTGTTCTTAAAATCAATCTTTCTTCCAAGACCGTCGGTAAGAACCCCATCATCCAATACCTGTAGTAGAATATTATAAATATCAGGATGCGCTTTTTCTATCTCATCCAATAGAATAACAGAATATGGTTTACGTCTAACCTTTTCCGTCAGCTGCCCGCCCTCTTCATAACCCACATATCCCGGAGGCGCTCCTATTAATCTTGATACAGTAAATTTTTCCATGTATTCACTCATGTCAATACGTATCAAGGCATCTTCACTGTCAAACATATATCTTGCAAGCGACCTTGCCATTTCTGTTTTTCCCACGCCTGTCGGCCCAAGAAATATAAATGTACCGATTGGTTTTTTTGGATCTTTTAGTCCAACCCTGTTTCTTTGTATGGCTTTTACCACTTTTGAAATAGCTTCTTCCTGACCTACTACTGCGCCTTTCAGGTCATCCCCCATTCTCCGCAATTTATCCGTTTCTTCCTGAACCATTCTTTTTACCGGAATTCCTGTCATCATGCTTACCACTTCGGCAATGGCTTCTTCATTGATCGGATATTTTTTATTCTTGCTCTCTTCTTCCCAGTCTGCTTTTGCTTTTTCCAGTTCTTCCTGTAATCTTTTCTCTGTATCGCGCAATGATGCGGCCTCTTCAAATCGCTGGCTTTTTACAACTTTATTTTTTTCGTGTTTTATTTCATCGATTTTTTTCTCAAGTTCAATCACTTCCTGGGGAACATTAATATTTTTTAAATGTACCCTTGCTCCTACTTCGTCTAATACGTCAATGGCTTTATCCGGCAGTAAACGGTCAGTCATATACCGGTCACTCAGCTTTACGCAAGCTTCGATGGCTTCATTATCATAAATCACATTATGATAGTCTTCGTATTTGCTTTTGATGTTATTAAGGATCTCAATTGTTTCAAATACACTTGGCTGTTCAACCATCACTTTTTGAAACCTGCGGTCTAATGCGCCGTCCTTTTCAATATACATTCTGTATTCATCCAGTGTAGAAGCACCGATACATTGAAGCTCACCACGTGCTAATGCAGGCTTAAATATATTGGAAGCATCCAATGAACCACTTGCACCTCCCGCACCTACGATGGTATGTATTTCATCAATAAATAAAATCACGTCCCGGTTTTTTTCCAATTCATTCATGATGGCTTTCATCCTTTCTTCAAACTGTCCACGATATTTTGTGCCGGCAACCAACGCAGCCAAATCAAGCGATACCACCCGTTTGTCGAATAAAACGCGACTTACTTTTCGCTGAATAATTCTCAGCGCCAAACCTTCTACGATGGCTGTTTTACCCACGCCAGGTTCTCCTATTAAAATCGGATTATTCTTTTTGCGACGGCTAAGAATTTGAGAGACTCTTTCTATTTCAGTCTCACGGCCAACAATTGGGTCGAGGCTTCCCATCTCTGCCAACCTTGTAATATCCCTGCCAAAATTATCAAGAACCGGAGTCTTTGATTTTGTCTGCGCAGTAGAACTTTTTGACGTCCGCTGCTGTGAGTATGATTTCCTCTCTTCTTCAAATTCTTCGTTTTCTTCATCCTGGAAATCCGCTTTTGGATCCGTCTTTACATAGCCCAATTCGCTTTTAAACATATCATAATCCACATCAAACTGGTTAAGAATCTGGGTAGCGATGTTTTCTTTATTTTTCAGAATAGAAAGCATCAAGTGCTCACTTTCCACCAACGGGCTTTTATTGGTTTTTGCCTCCAATACCGTGATCCGAATCACTTTTTCAGCCTGCTTGGTGAGTGGCAAGGAATTGATATTTGCTATGTTTTTCCCGGTCTTATCTTTTACGGCAAGCTCAATTTCTTTGCGCAGTTCATATAGATCTACGTTCAGCGATTTCAGGATTTTCATGGCGGTGTTTTCACCGTCTCTAATCAATCCCAGAACCAGGTGTTCGGTACCGATAAAGTCATTTCCCAGTCTTAAAGCTTCTTCACGGCTGTAAGAAATAATTTCTTTTACTTGTGTTGAAAAATTGTTGTCCATGTATTTAACAATTTAAATGCTATACAATAATAATGAAATAATTTTATTTATTAACGTTTAATAGAACGCAAAGGATGTTAAAAAGTACTAAAGGAAAGAAAAAAAATAGAAAGGATAGAATTTTATAAATTGTAATTTGAGTTATTAGTTCTTATGTGATATATTTAGCTTCTATCATGAAGGACATAAATCCTCATTTAATTTCAAATTGTATTTTATTCTTCATCAAAGTTTTTCCTTTAATATCTTTGAACCGAATCCGTTCGTCTCTCTCGTCTAAATTCAGAATTATGAAAGTCAAAATTGATACCAAAAAGAAAATGCACGTCATTACGGTAGAGGAAGCAAAATTGGCTGCTAATATGACAGAAGACCTTAAAAATATGGTATTGGATTATCTTAATGCGCCCGTCAAAAATGTAGTTATTAACTTAGGAGATGTTGAAGAATTGGATGAAGATTCGGCGCAGATTCTTTTATCCGTACAAGAGACGTTTTATGAAGCCAACCATTCGTTAGTTTTTTGTAAACTAGAACCTGAAGTAGAAAAATTTCTTGATGAAAATGGATTGCTGGAGTTAATGAATGTAACTCCTACAGAAAGCGAAGCTACAGACATCGTGCAGATGGAAGAAATAGAAAGAGAACTCTTATAATCATTTTTGAACAAACAGATAAAATTTAAAACTTGTTATCCGTAACCATTCTTGGAAATAACTCAGCCTTACCGGCTCACAACAGGCACCCGACCGCCCAAGTGTTACAGGCTGAAGGCCATACAATGCTGATAGATTGTGGTGAAGGAACGCAGATGCAAATGAGCGCTTATAAAATAAAAAGAAATAAAATAGACCACATTTTTATTTCACACCTGCATGGCGATCATTATTTTGGACTGATCGGATTGCTGAGCAGCCTGGCCTTAAACAACCGGACAAGTACTCTCCATATTTACGCTCCCGGGGAATTGCAATCTGTTATCAGGTTGCAAATGAAAGTATCTCGTGGGGATTTTCCTTATCAGCTTTGTTTTTATAATCTTGACGAGGGAGGAATTATTTTTGAAGACAAAAAATTATCGGTCGAATGCTTTAAGGTGAATCATCGGATTGAGTGCTGGGGATTTCTTTTCAGGGAGAAAAAAAATCTGAGAAAGATTAATATTGAAAAGGTGAACGAATATAATGTTCCAATATCGTTTTTTGAAAACCTGCATAGGGGCGACGACTTTATAAACGCAGAAAATGAATTGATTAAAAATGAGATACTGACCATTGCGGCAGAGCCATCAAAATCTTATGCATACTGTGCCGATACAGCTTTTTACGAGCCAATTGCTGAAAAAATAAAGGGCGTGGACCTTGTTTATCATGAAAGCACTTACCTGGACGCGGATTCAAAAAAAGCTGCTGCAAGATTTCATTCTACAACTAAACAAGCCGCATTAATCGCAAAAAAAGCCGGTGCTAAAAAATTATTACTGGGGCATTTTCTTCACAATACGAAACGCTTGATCAATTCAAAAACGAAGCCTGCGAGGTTTTTGAAAACACAGAAATAGCAGAAGAAGGAACTTGTTATTGGGCGTAGATTTACACAGTAAGGCAGTAAACAAACAAATTATCCGGATTTTTATTTTACTATTCACCTCTCACGATTGGCGATTCACCGTTCACAAGATCTCACTTCTCAATCGTTCGGTCATAAAAAACCGGAAAGTATTTCTCCATGCCGTTTTATCGTGCAGTTGGTCTTTTCTAATTAATTCCTTAGTGAAAGATTTGCTATACTGCGTGTTTTATAACGAAACAAATTTTACCGAGTAAAAAGAAAGAGTTGAAAGGAAAAACAGTAAACAAACAAATAAATTTCTTTTTTGCTTTTTCATAACCGATGCCTGAAGATTTGCGGATACTAAACTTTCAAATTTTTATTTGATTATTCATCCCAAAAACCCATCTTA
>JAHEZA010000591.1 GCA_023251335.1 Chitinophagaceae bacterium
TGTTCCAACGGACCGCCCTGCGTGCCGGGAAAAACGGCCATATCAATCAGGTGACTCATCATCCTTATTTCGCCTTTCGGCGTTTTTAAACCAAATGGATTTTCAAAATCTTTTCCCATCAAAATAATCCCGCCGCGCGGGCCACGCAACGTTTTATGTGTGGTAGATGTTACGAAGTGGCAATGTTCAAATGGCGAATTTAATAACCCTTTTGCGATCAGACCTGCGGGATGCGCCATGTCGCAAAACACAAAAGCGCCTATCTCATCCGCCACTTTTCTGATGCGCTCGTAATCCCAATCGCGGCTGTAGGCCGAAGCGCCACAGATAATCATTTTTGGCTTTATTTCCCTTGCCTTTTGTTCCAGCATTTCATAATCTACCAGGCCTGTTTCTTTTTTTACACCATAGAAATGAGGTTCATAAATTTTTCCTGAAAAATTTACCGGCGAACCATGGGTAAGATGGCCGCCCATACTAAGATCCAACCCTAAAATTTTATCTCCGGGTTTCAACACTGCGAACATCAGTGCAAAATTGGCCTGCGCACCACTGTGAGGTTGCACATTGGCATATTCACAATTAAAAATTTGTTTTACACGATCTATGGCCAGTTGTTCTGACTCATCTACAAACTCGCAGCCGCCATAATATCTTCTTCCCGGATAGCCCTCGGCATATTTGTTGGTAAGCACCGTTCCCATAGCCTGTATCACTTGTAACGAAGTAAAATTTTCAGAAGCAATTAGTTCTATTCCTTCGCGCTGGCGGTTTAATTCTTTATTGATTATATCGAAAATTTGCTGGTCTTTTTGCATTGAAATTTAAAATTTTCGCAAACCTACAAAAAAGTTGCGAGGAAAGCAGAAGGCTCAACGCTGAAGGCTGATTACGAAAACATTTGCTATATTCACACCCCGTTAAAAAACGGCAGCTAAACTTTACAAATCATGAAGGCCATTATTCCTGTGGCAGGTGCAGGTACCAAATTGCGTCCCCATACATATACTCAACCAAAGGCGCTGATTCCTTTGGCTGGGAAAACCATATTAAGCATTAACGTAGATCAGATGCACGAAGCAGGTATTAATGAGTTCGTATTCATTGTTGGATACCTGGGCGAAAAAATACAGGATTACATGAAGGAGAAATATCCACAGCTTACCTGCTATTTTATATATCAGACGGAGAGAAAAGGAACGGCGCATGCGATCAATCTGTCAAAAAAAATTGTGGGAAATGATGAGGTATTTATCGCATTGGGGGATACGATTTGTGAATACGGGATCAGGGAGGTTCTTGAATCTCCTTTTTCTATGCTGGGTGTAAAGAAAGTGGATGACCCGCGCAATTTTGGCGTAGCCGAAATAGATGAAAAAGGATTTATTACCAAAGTGGTGGAAAAGCCCGCCATTCCTAAATCAAACATGGCGTTAGTGGGGCTTTACAAAATAAAAGATTCTACATTATTGTTTGACTGCCTTCAAAATGTTATTGCTAACGAGATCAAAAGTTATGGTGAATTTAACCTTACGGATGCGTTGGAATGTATGATATCCAAGGGAGATCAATTCAAAAGTTTTAAGGTAGAAAACTGGTTTGATTGTGGAAGAAAAGAATCGTTGTTGCAATCAAATTCCATTCTGTTGAAAAAATTTGGCGGCACCATTGCAGAGCCTAACAATTTTGAAAATACCATTTTTATTCCTCCTGTTAGCATTGCGGAAGGGTGTGATATAAAAAACTCGATCATCGGCCCCCACGTAGCGATGGGTGAAAATACAATTGTACATTCTTCCATCATTAAAGCGTCTATCATCGGTTCATTTTCTAAACTTTACGATGTAATGCTGGACGATTCGCTTATTGGAAATGACACAGAAGTGATTGGCGAAACGCGCTCACTTAATATTGGAGACAATACCGAAATTGATTTAGGATAATGATTTGTGATACGCTAATTAGGTGATAGCTATTTACTATAACGCTGATGATTTACCTGTTCACAGTGGACAAACAAATAAGGCATATTTTCATTTTTTAGTTAATCATTGGCCAATGTACCAATGATCCAGCTATTAACAGTGAACCAACAAATAATATCTGTTTTTATTTTCTAAAATAAACTTCTTCCATATTTTAATCCCATTGATACTTCTTGAAAAATCTTAATGACAATCGCGTTACAAAATTGCTGGGCATTGATTACCCGATCATCCAGGCAGGAATGGTATGGGCCAGCGGATGGCGTCTGTGCAGCGCCGTTAGTAATGCCGGGGCGCTGGGAGTTATTGGCTCGGGAAGCATGTATCCGGATATCCTCGAAGAAAATATCATTAAATGCAAAGCCGCTACCAGCAAGCCTTTTGCGGTGAACTTGCCGATTTTATACGCTGATGTAGAAAAG
>JAHEZA010000592.1 GCA_023251335.1 Chitinophagaceae bacterium
AAAAAAATAAAAAAGGAATTAATAAAATGAATAACCTTTCAACATTCAATAAGTTTACGGATGGTCTGAAAGAACAGGAACATTTAATGCCTGTGCTTTTCGTTGGCCACGGTTCGCCTATGAATGGAATTGAGGATAATGAATTTAGTCAGCGCTGGACAAAGATGGCTAAAGAAATACCAACACCCCGAGCGGTGTTGGTAGTTTCTGCGCATTGGTTTAGCAAAGGCACACGCATTACAGCGATGGATTTTCCCGAAACCATTCACGATTTTGGTGGTTTCCCGCAGGCATTGTTTGATGTGCAATATCCTGCTCCGGGCAATCCGGCTTTGGCAATGGAAACTGCTGAACTCATACATTCCGCACATGTGGAATTAGATCATGATTGGGGTTTGGACCACGGCACATGGACTGTGGTGCGGCACATGTATCCCGATGCAAAAATCCCCGTGTTGCAGCTCAGTATTGACTATTCAAAACCGCCGCAATATCATTACGATCTTGCGAAAGAATTGTATGACTTGCGTAAAAAAGGCGTATTAATTATCGGCAGTGGCAATATGGTACATAACTTGAGGATGGTGTCGTGGCAGAATATGAACAATCCGGGATTTGGATTTGACTGGGCTTTAAAGATGAATGACACTTTTAAGCAATTGATTGCTGATGGAGATTATAAACCATTGATCAACTATGAAAGCCTGGGCGATGAAGCAAAACTGGCAATTCCTACACCGGAACATTATTTGCCATTGCTGTATTCATTAGGATTAAAAGGAAATAAAGACAATGTTTCTTTTTTCAATGATAAAGCAGTGGCTGGATCTCTTACGATGACTTCGGTGAAAATTGGATAGCCTCACCCTCCCGACAGCTATCGGAACTCCGAAGGAGAGGGACAAAATTTGTAAGTGGCACCTTAATGGATTAATGGGAAAGAATAAAGATTTTTAAATAAAACAAAAAACTCTCTTCAATAGAGACTTCAAAAGTTCCCTCCTTTGGAGGGGATTTAGGGGAGGCCCAAGTATTAAAAATGTACAACCTGAAAATAATTTCTTCAACAGTGCGTCCCGGACGAAAAGGCCCGATAGTAGCAGCATGGATCACTGAACTGGCAAAACAAAATGAAAATTTCAATGTAGAGTTATTGGACCTGGGTGAAATTAAATTACCGATGATGGATGAGCCTAATCATCCGGTGATGCGTAATTATCAGCACGAACATACCAAATGGTGGAGCGCTAAAATTGATGAAGCAGACGCTTTCATTTTTGTTACAGCAGAATATGATTATAATTATCCGGCACCTTTAAGAAATGCTTTGGAATATTTATCGCAGGAGTGGGGTTACAAGCCTGCGGCTATTGTTAGTTATGGCGGCGTGTCTGCAGGCACAAGAGCTGCCAATGCATTGAAGGCAGACTTGTCCACTTTCAGAATGGTTCCTATGGCAGAGTCAGTAAATTTTCCTTTTTTTCAACAAAATATTAATGATGAAAATGAATTTACAGTCAATGAAGTTTCTCATAAAGCGGCGCAGAATATGTTGAAACAATTGGTCCGCTGGGCAAAAGGATTGAAAGCAATAAAAGAAGACAAAGGATAAGAGGGTAGAATAAAAATCTTAACTATTTGCCTGTTTACTGTCATTAATGATCCGGCGAAAAGACAAAGACATAAAAGATAAAAGGAAAGAATTATCTTCATTGTATGCAATAACGAGATGTAAAAATCAAATTATTTGGTTTTGTTTGATAAAGTAAATACCAGGTACAGAACGCGGAAATAAATTTAAAAGGCAAAATGAAAAAAATAGGATTTTTATCTTTTGGGCATTGGGCTAATCATCCATCATACAAAGTGAGGTCAGCAGGCGATGCTTTGTTACAGTCTGTTGATTTGGCTGTTGCCGCTGAAGCGATTGGTATAGATGGCGCATATTTCCGCGTACACCATTTTGCACAACAACTGGCATCGCCGTTTCCTTTGCTGTCGGCAATTGGCGCCAGGACCAGTAAAATAGAAATTGGAACGGCTGTCATTGATATGCGTTATGAGAATCCTTTGTACATGATTGAAGATGCCGGCGCCGCTGATTTAATTTCCGGCGGGCGACTGCAATTAGGTATCAGCAGAGGTTCGCCGGAACAGGTCATTGATGGCTGGCGTTATTTCGGTTATGAACCGGCTGAGGGAGAGGATGATGCAGCAATGGGGCGCAGCAAGGCCCTGGTGTTTCTCGACAAATTAAAAGGTGTTGGATTTGCGCAACCTAACCCTAATCCGATGTTTCCGAACCCGCCGGGTTTATTACGGTTGGAACCCTATCCTGAAGGATTGCGCGAACGTATCTGGTGGGGTGCCGGCTCTAATGCCACAGCCGTTTGGGCTGCCGAAC
>JAHEZA010000117.1 GCA_023251335.1 Chitinophagaceae bacterium
CAAAATGATTGCAGTGATGAAAATTGTGAATTGCTGCCCACTTTTGATTTTCCTATCTGTAATAATTCTTATAAAGCGTGTGTACAAAAATGGCTTGCCGCAGATGAAACTGAATACACGGATTTAACTTCACAACTACAGGAAGCCAACAAACAAAAAGAAGCGCTTGCAGCCTGCAAAAATAGTTTGGTAAAAGCCATAAAAGCAGTGGATCCAAAAACAAGATGCAATTAAAATTTATTAACCTTTAAAATTAAACGACATGCCAGACTTTAAATATCCTCTTCCGAAATTTCATTTCGAACTGGAATGGGGTGGGACAAGACTTGGTTTTACTGAAGTAACAGGACTGGATTTTGAAACGGAAGTAATTGAATACCGCGAAGGAAACCTGCCGGCTTACAACAAAACCAAACAACCAGGGCTTACGAAATACACAGATGTTACATTGAAACGCGGTATTGTCCTGGACGATTTGGAATATTTCAATCAATGGGTGAAAACGGCCATGTTCCAGGAAAAAAAGGAAACCTACAGGCGCACGGTAACTATTAAACTTTTAAATGAAGAACACAAAGCCATCATCGTATGGACCTTGTCAAAAGCCTGGCCTTCCAAAATTCAATCCACCGACCTGAAAGCGGATGGAAATGAAGTGGCCATTGAGACATTGACTTTTGTTCATGAAGGGCTTACTATGGCCAAACCATGATTTTTTCATTTTTAAAAGTAATGCGCGATGCCTGACATTTTATATCAGACAGTAAATTTTCATTTCAAAGTTGATTTCTATTTTGATGCCCAGGATAAAACCGACATCAGGTTTCAGTCTGTTACAGGATTAGATTCCACTTTGGATACGGAGCAAATAAAAGAAGGTGGCGAAAACCGCTTTGAACACGTGTTGCCTGTGCGCAGAAAATATGGCCCGCTTACATTAAAACGCGGATTGATAAAGCAGGCAGATTCCAAATTATCGCAATGGCTGAAGCGGGCATTCGATGATGAAGTGGTTGAACCAAGACCTACCGTTACCATTTCATTATTGGATGAACAACATAATGCTTTAATGCATTGGACCATTAATAATGTGTGGCCGCGAAGCTGGAAGATTGGAGAACTGAACGCTGAACAAGGCGCTGTATTAATAGAAACATTGGAACTGAATTATAACCGGTTATTATTTGACAATCCTCAAACTAAATAATATGCCAATAGAAGTTCGCGAATTGATAATTAAAGCAACGGTAACCCAGGAAGGAACGGGTGGAGCAAATTCTGCGCCATCACCGAACACCAATAATAATGTATCGCCACAGGAAGAAATCATAACAGCCTGTGTAGAAAAAATTTTGGAAATATTAAAAGAAAAAGATGCCCGATAATTCAAAGACACTTGCGAAGCTGGTTATTCATTCGTTTGATAAGAATGATTTTAAGGTTGAAAATAAAGACAGGTTATTCACTACGCCTATCAACCCTGAATCATTTACAAAAAATTATACCGTCGAATTGGACACTGCCCGTGGACAAGGCCAGTCTTCTACGAATCCGCAGTACAAATCTTCAGCTCCAAAGGAGCTAAAAATCGAGTTTATATTAGATGGAACTAACACGCTCGAAGGGTATGTGGATGAATATAAAAAATTGAATGTACATAAACAATTAAAGAAATTACTGGCTTGCGTTTATGACGTAGTTACAGAAACCCATCGCCCTCCCTTCCTGAGAGTTCAATGGGGTTCAGAGATTGATTTTAATTGTGTCCTTTCGAACCTGGATATCAATCATATTTTATTTAATCCTGATGGTTCGCCTTTGCGGGTAAAAATTAACGCTGGTTTTATTCAATATGTTTCCCCTGAAGAGCAAGCGAAAGGTGATAGAAAAAATAGCCCCGACCTTACTCATTATAAAAAAGTAAACGAAGGCGACCGCCTCGATCTCCTCGCCTACAAGGTTTATAATAATTCCAAATATTTTTTGCAGGTAGGAAAAGTAAATGGCTTAACAAGCGTAAGGTACTTGAAAGCGGGAATTCAACTTTATTTACCACCACTTGATAAAACATAAAAGGATGCCGGATATTTTAATTCCAAATGATTCGAAACATGATGTAGCTACCTATAAAATTACGGTGGACGGCACTGCAGTGGATCCATCATTACAGCTTTTATCGCTTTCCATTTCTAAAGAATTAAACAGGATTTCTACAGCTACCATCATTTTTCGCGATGGGGATGCAGCGCTTCAGACATTTACGTTGAGTAACCAGGATGTTTTTGTTCCGGGCAAAAAAATTGAAATCAGTATTGGAAGAGACAGCATCAACAAAAGCGCTTTTAAAGGGATTATTATTAAACATGCCGTTAAGGTAAGAGCAAACGGCAATACTCAACTGCGGGTAGAATGCATGGACGAAGCAGTTAAGATGACAATAGGAAGGAAGAATCAATATTTTGAAAATGTAAAAGACAGTGATGTTTTTGATGAGTTGATTTTAAAATACGGCATTAAGTCTGACCCCGAAACTACTACACTTCAACATAAAGAGTTGGTGCAACATAATATCACCGATTGGGACTTCATGTTGCTTCGTGCAGAAGCCAATAGTAAGCTGGTGAATGTAGATGACGGTGTTATAAAAATAACGCAACCCAAAATTCAAAAAGAGGTACTGCAGGTAAATTACGGCTCTTCCGTGTTGGAGTTTGAAGCCGAGATAGATGCACGCTATCAATTTAAAAGTGTGAATGCCGAGTCCTGGGATTATAGTAATCAACAATTATTTAAAGCAGAGACTGCTTCTTCATCAATTGAAGAACAAGGCAACCTGACAGCAGAAGACATTGCAAAAGCAGTAAGCCCTGATAAATTTGATATGCACCACAGCGGCCACAAATTAGAACAGGAATTGCAGGACTGGGTGGACGGAATAATGATACGCAGCCGCCTCGCCAAAATAAGAGGGCGCGCAAGATTCACGGGGTTTGCCGGTATCAAACCGGGAGATACCGTGTTACTTTCCGGCGTGGGCGATCGCTTCAACGGAAAAGCCTTTGTTACTGCAGTCAGGCAGGATATTGGAGGCGGCACGTGGGAAACACAAATTCAATTTGGCCTTGATCCCCGCCGCTATGCATTTATACATAATGATATGAACGATGCACCCACTGCGGGATTGGTAGGTGGCATACATGGTTTGCAAATAGGAGTAGTGGTGCAGTTGGAAAGCGATCCCGATGGCCAGGACAGAATCCGTGTACGCATACCAGTTATAGACAGCGATGCACAGGGAATATGGACCCGTATAGCCAGCCTTGATGCGGGCGATAACAGAGGCGCATTCTTTATGCCTGAAATTGGAGATGAAGTGATTGTCGGTTTCATAAATGATGACCCCAACGATCCTGTGGTGCTGGGTATGTTACATAGCAGTAATAAACCTGCGCCAATAACTCCGCAAGATGCCAATAATGAAAAGGGATTTACTACGAGAAGTAAAATGCATTTGAGCTTTAATGACGATACAAAAACCATTGTGATAGACACGCCGGCGGGCAACAGTATTACTATAGATGAGCAAAGTATGAAAATAGAAATTAAAGATCAGAGCCAGAATAAAATTACGATGGAGGCATCTGGAATAACAATGGAAAGCCCTGCCAATATTGATATTAAAGCCGGGGCAATACTAACACTTGCCGGTGGCGCTTCACTTTCCATTGGAGCGCCATCACTTTCTGTAAAGGCAGATGCAGATGTGAGTATCCAGGGAGCGGTAGCAAAGTTGGCTTCATCCGGCATTACAGAAATAAACGGATCTATTGTGAAGATAAATTAAAAAGCAGAAGGCGTAAACGGAAAGGAGAGGGGCCGAAGACGAAAGATCTTAAAAATTAATCGACTTATATTCATGTATAGTAAACGAACAAATAATGACGGCTTCCATTTTCGTAATTCTCAGGCGCTGGGTTAGATCGTATTTGTTACCGTCGGTATTGACCTCCTGAGCTTGTCGAAAGAGGGGTTTGGAAGAGATTAGAATGGCAGACCAGATAGGTTGGCTTTGTAGTAAACAAACAAATAATGAAGATTTATATTCTTAGTATCAAACATTCTCAACACTGATAATCTGCACCTGTAAAGAGAATGAATGGGACTTAGAGGTAACGAAGTTTTGTTTAAAAATTATATTTTATGAGTTATGTATTTAGAAAATATTTTATAGAGGGTGTCCCTCTCCTTCGGAGAGGGGTTGGGGTGAGGTTTCAAATGAATGGGACTCAGGAAAACGAAGTTTTGTAACGAACAAATAAAATTATAGTTGGTCTGGAGATTTCTTTTCGCGACTTGCTACTCACTACTTCATACTGAATAAAATGCCATCAGCAGCACGAATAACGGATATGCATACATGCCCTTTGGCCACACCCAATCCGCATGTTGGAGGACCAATAACGGGACCCTGTGTGCCCACAGTTTTAATTGGCAGTTTACCTGCCGCGGTAGTTGGCGATTTATGTGTGTGTGCCGGGCCGCCAGATGTAATTGTGAAAGGCTCGTCAACAGTTTTTATAGGAGGACGGCCAGCGGCCCGCCAGGGGGATTTAACAGCTCATGGTGGAGTAATAGTCGGCGGTTTACCAACCGTACAGATTGGAGGTTAAAATGGTGAGTTGTGAGCGGTGAGATATGAATAGTAAATAGACAAATAATGAAGATTTTTTATTTTCTAAAGTATTTCCAGAGCATGTCCCTCTCCTTCGGAGAGGGGTTGGGGTGAGGTCTTTTAGTAACGAACAGTCAGAAGCCGGAGATCTACGCCATTAAAAAAATCCGTGCCATCAGCGTATGGCAAAAATAATTTGTGGCTTAAAAAAATAATTTATGAACACATCTTTTAATTCTTTTCTCGGAACAGGCTGGGCTTTCCCCGTACAATTTGACCCGGATGCCGGCACTGTAGAATTGGTTAGCGACTACCAGGACATTGAAGAAAGCCTCAACATCTTGCTTTCTACAAGCCTTGGCGAGCGTGTGATGCAGCCTGATTATGGTTGCAACCTCAACGATTACATGTTTGAATCGCTCAACAGTACTTTAATTGGAATTATAAAACATCATGTGGAAAATGCGATCCTGTATTTTGAGCCAAGAATTGTCGCGGAAAACGTAGAAGTAACCACAGCAGATTCAACCGATCTGATTGAAGGAAAATTTACAATTACAGTTACCTATTCTGTTCCTCAAACCAATTCGAGGTTTAATTATGTGTATGATTATTATTTGAACGAAGCATCAAAGCCGGTTTAACGACTGGCAGCTAAAAGACTGATAAAAAAGTAAAATATGTACGACTGTAATTGCCTCATCCATCCATTTCAAAATGACCCGGGTACCAGCCAGAGCCAGCGGGTAATGGATGATTTGCTTTCAGGCGCAGCTAAAATTGATGCCAGAACTTTGGCGGACCTTCTGGATTATTTTACGCAGATGTCCAGGCACATCAATTTTTATGACACGAAATTATCCATAAGCGATTGGCAACCTTTTTTCCAAAAAAGCATTCCTTTTTCACTGGCTTCAATAATTAAGATACCATCTGCGGAAATAGAACAAAATTTTACATATTACAATTCTCTTTTTGAAAAAAAGCCTTCTTCAACAGGTTTACAATTACATGCTTATTTTATTTATTACCGTTTTATTAAAAAAATTAATTCCTGGTATTTATCAGTAAAAGACAGCGGCCTTCCTATTGAAAGCTTTCTTGAAATTTTAATAAAAGATAAACTACAGCAATCCCTTAAATTCTTTATTGCTTATACAAACGCAGCAGTAAAATGGTATGGAATTAAAAAGATTGATTTTTCAAAATTGGATATGGATGTATGGAATCTGCAGGCTGCCGACCTATATGCAATTGATGTTAGTTTTCAATCAGACAGTAATGGAAATCTTATCTATAGCAAGTTCCTGCGCATCAATAATTTGTTCCAGAACTTTAAAACAATATCTTCCCCGTTTTTCGATTCCATTAAATTAATAAGCGCCGAAGCGGAGAATAACCTGGAACCGAGCCTGCTTCCATTAAAAGAAGAACTGCAAAAAAACCATCCACCCCACCTCGGTTTGCTATTTGCTTTTCTAAATATTTTCCGCCAGTTGCAGGATGATCTTAACGGCTACACGCGCAAGCATCTTGACTTTTTTTATAAAGATGTACTGCAGATTAAATCGCGCGATGCCATTGCCGACAAAACACATGTCATTTTTGAAATTCAAAAGCAGATCGAAAAATATTTAATAAAAAAAGGGGTGTTGGTAAAAGATGGGAAAGACCTTAACAAACAGCAAATACTTTTTTCATTAGACGATGATATAGTTGTTAATAAGACGGAAGTTGCGGATGTGCGAACGTTATTTTTAAACAATGAAGTAATTCCTGATCCGAGAGCAAATGGACAAAATGTGGCTTTGCTGGAAGGTGTTTACATGGCGGCTGATGCTACAAAAGCTGATGGAATTGATAAGGATTTTGATACCGATGTTAAAAATTTTTATACGCTTGGTAATAAAGAAAGTAAATATATCTTGCCCGGGACAAATGTTTATAAGCCTTATTCAAATGCAAGACTGGGATTCATTTTGGCTTCACCAGTGTTGCTGCTAAATGAAGGAACACGAACAGTAACTATTACATTAAATTGTTCTCTTGATGAAAAGATTTGTGAAGAATTATTAAGCCTTACTAACCCTGTTTCAACTAATTGTTGCGATGAGAACAGCTCAGGTCAAATCAATGATACGATATTAAGTTATCCCGATTTTTTGCCGGTAAGTGAAATTTATTCAAACATTGTAACTGCTTTAAACACGGAATATTACTACATAAGCGAGACGTTAATTGCAGAGGGTATTAAAAAGGGGCTTGATTCCAAAACCGTACTTTCTTTAAGAAAGTTTTTGACCACTTCAAATGCAAATGTAATCCCTAAAGCTTATTGCTACTGCCCTTCCGAGACTAAAAAATTTGACGCTGTCGTGCTAAGCAGTGATTTTGAAAACGAAATTGACATTTCTTCTGAAATAGTTTCAATATTTTTTAAAAAGCGAAAACCTTTTCAAATTTTATTTAGTGGGGAAAAAGATTGGGTAGATCCGGGTAGTGACGCGTTAACTTCTTTTGACTTTGTGCCCAA